>NZ_PJIW01000006.1:0-265864 GCF_002929755.1 Arthrobacter sp. 4R501
CGGGTCGTTACCTACACGGCCCTGATGCGGGATGAATACCCGCCGTTCCGCCTGGACCAGGGCGCCCGGGAAGTCCACGAGCGTTTTCCAGGTGCGGGCGACGCTAATACGGTGCGCCCACCATCCCCACCGGATGGTCCTACAGCGCGCGGTTGAGGCTCCGTTGAAGCAGCAGGGCCCCCAGTACCAGCAGCGCCGCGGCCATAGCGGCGAGGACCGCCAATTGAGGCAGGATGTCGACAAACCCGCCGTTGTGTCGCTGGACTATGGCGAAAGCGTCATAGGCCCAGCGGTGCGGGGTGGCCCGCGAAACGGTCTGAAGAGTTTCAGAGAAGAACTCCGGGGGCACCATGGAACCTCCCAGGCCCGCCAGTACCAGGCCCAGGCCCACTCCGACGCCGGAAGCTGCGGCGTCGTTGTCCAGGACAGAGCCGATCACCATGGCGGCCGCGGCGGAGACTGCCGCAAACAGGACCAGGATGAGGCCGGCCAGGAGCGCATTGCCCCAGTCGACGCCAAACAGCAGCGCGGTCCCGAGCATGATGTAGCCGCCTTGGACCACTGCGATCCCAAAGCGCCCCAAGGACTGCCCGGCAATGGCCTGCCAGCTTGTGACGGGAGCTGACATCATGCGCGCGATGACGCCGAGGCGCCGGGCCTGGATCAGTGTTGCCGCTCCGGTGAGGGAGCTCAGGAAAACAAACAACAGAAGCTGTTGGGCGGCGCCCAGATCGAACTGGCCCAATCCCGTGAATTCCTGGGTCACATTGTTGGTGTCCACGATCTCCAGGCGCGGCAGCTCCACGGCATCCCGGGCCGCTTCCAGTGCCGCGGCTGCTTCAACATGGCCGACGCCTGCTGCCTCGATGGCGGCAAGCTGGCGCTGCCCGGCGTCGACTGCCTGCACCGAGGCGCGCACCGACTGAAGCGCAGCCTGCGCGGCAGACTGTGATGCCATCACCACTTCCACATCAGCGGGCCGGCCGTCATCAAATGCCATGGCGGCGGCATCGCTTATGAAGACGCCGACGTCGGTACGACCCCGGCTCAGGTCGGCCCGCACAGCGTCCGCGCCTCCGGACGTGACCCGGAGTCCGTCCGCCGTCAGCCGGCTGGCCAATCGCTGCTCCAGTTCGGTCCCTGCTCCTCCGGCCAGCGACACATGCGACTGTCCGCTGGCGGCACCGAACTGCGAGCCAAGCAGCAGTATCAGCAGCAGCGGGAAGATGAACACAAAAAAGATGTTGGACCGGTCCCGCAGGAAGCGCCGGACCTCCACGCCCGCAACGGCCAGGATGGTGCTCATGCCCGGGCGCCCCGGTCCGGTACCAGCCGGGAGGCCAGCGTGCACACGGCGGCGAATCCCAGCATGACGGATAGCGGGACCACCACATCGGCCAGCCCGCCGCCCCCCGCTGAGATGCCCAAGCCGCGGATAAAGGCGCCTATCGGATTCAAGTCCATGAGGGTGGCAACGCCCCCGGAAGCTTCGACCGGAAAGAAAGCGCCTCCGGCGATGCCGAGCACCATCGCGAGGATGGACTGGGCAACATTTGCCTGTTCTGCGGTGCGGACCATGCGGGCGACGATGAACGTCATGCTGGTAGCCGCTGCCGTTACGCCGATCACGAGGGATCCCACCACCAGCGGTGAGCCGAAGGACACTCCGAACAGTGTGGCACCGGCGGTCAGCAGGACTGTTGTCGCTGCGATGCCCAGAATGAACCCCACCAGGGCTTTGGCAGCGATGATTGAACCTGGCGCCACAGGAGTCGACTTGAGGCGGGCCAACGTGCCCTGCTCCCGTTCCGCCAACAGCCCCAGGACCCCGAATCCCACGGTGAAAAGGAGGAAGAGCCCGGTTTGCCCCGCAACCAGGCTTCCTCGCAACGAGAGCTGTTCAGCAGATGCCGTACCCTCAGACAAGGTCAGCACCGGTGTGCCGGTGGCAGTCCGTTGGCCGAGGGCTGCGACGACGTCGTGGGGGAGTCCGGCCCGCTCTCCTGCCGCCGCCGTGACTGTTCCGGCGCCAAACTGGTCAAGGAGGCTGTCCACCGCTGAGATGAGGACGTCGGTTTCGATGCCCAGCCGGTCGCCCTCGACCACCTGCACGGACACAGCCTGGCCCGACGTGACGGCGGCAGTGAAGTCCGCGGGGATGACCAGGCCGAGATCGGCGCCGCTGTCTTGCGTTTCCTGACGGACAGCAGCGGCTGAAACTTCCCTGACCGTGAGATCCATGATCTCCAGCGAGTCAAGGGCACTGATCAGGGCGCCACCAAGCTGTCCGCCGTCTTCATTACTGGCAATCACCGTGGCCGGCTTCAGCTCGACACTATCCGCGCCTAACCCGCCGAGAGCCAGATTCAGGACACCCATGAGGGACAGCGGCACAACAAGCGAGAAAATGAAGACAGATTTATCGCGGATACGTTGCCTGAGGTCATTCGCAACCATCGTCCAAATGTTACGCACTTCAATCCCTCAGGGCCTTGCCGGTGAGGTGCAGGAAGACGGATTCCAGGTCCGGCCTGGCAATCTCCACCGACGTCACCGCCATTCCCGCTGTGCCCGCTCCAGTGACAATGGCTGGCATGACACTCGGTCCGTCCCGGACGGTGAGAATGAGGCCTGTCCCCCCGCCGTCGACATGCTGCACGCCGGGCAGGGCCTTCAGGGCTGCCGCTGCCGCGCTCGTGTTGCCGCTGCCACGAAGGTTGATGCGGTCCACCCCGCCGGTCAGCCTGATCAGTTGGTCCCTTGTCCCTTCAGCCTGGACACGGCCTTCGTCAAGTATGGCGATGCGGTCACACAGCCGTTCCGCTTCTTCCATATAGTGCGTGGTGTAGAGCACCGCCATGCCCTCCGTGGCCAGGCCCTCTACCGACTCCAGGATGGAGTTCCGGGACTGTGGATCAACGCCCACCGTAGGCTCGTCGAGAATCAGCAAGGTGGGACGGTGGAGCAGGCCGATCCCGATGTTCAGCCGGCGCTTCATCCCACCTGAAAATTTCTTCGTCTGTTCACCGGCCCGGTCGGCCAGCCTGATGAGTTCCAGCACCTCGTTTGTCCTTGTATTCAGTTCCTTGCGGTGCAGTCCCTGCAGTCGGCCGAAGAACCGCAGGTTTTCCCTTGCGGACAGGTCCGGATAGATCGCGAGCTCCTGGGGAACCAAGCCAATATGTCCCTTAGGGCGCGTCAACGTCGGAGCCATGGCTTCGCCAACCACAGTGACCGACCCGGCGTCGGCCGCGATCAGCCCGGCCACCATGGAGATGATTGTGGTCTTGCCTGCACCGTTGGGCCCGAGGAGGCCGAAGGTCTCGCCCGCTTGGATGGTAAAAGAAACCTGATCAACGACCGTTCGTTCGCCATAGCGTTTTACCAGACCGTTGACTGCCAGAACTTCCTCGGTGCGGGTCTTGATGTCCGCCGTCGCCGTTTCACGCATGTCAGGTGCCTGCGGGACAGAGATCTTTGATGTGACCGGTTCCGGCGCATTCACGGACATCTTGGATGGCGACAGCGGCGTGGCGTTTATCCGGGTACGGCCCGGAAACGGCGAGCACCGTCCCGTCCGGTGCCACAAGCGTGAACCGCACCTTTGATTCCTCATCCGTGAATAATTCGAATGATCCTGCCATGCGCTTACTCCTTGCAAAACTTCGTCGTTCGGGTGATGGGCGGCGGTAGTTGTGCCTATGCTTCCAGAACGGGACTTACACCGTCAGGGACAAAGGTCCCGGAACGTCTCTTAAAGTCGGACCCAATGGGTCCGAAGGCCCCTAGCCGTGGCCGCCAGCCGGCCCTAAGGTCGTGTCCATGAGTCCAATAGCCCTCAGGGCCGCGATTGTGCGTTTCCCGCTGGTTGCCGCCACACTGGCGGTCGGGGGAGTCGTCACCGTGTTGCTGGCAGCCGGGGAGTACCCGGCGGCCCGATGGACAGCAAGTGTTTACGCGCTTCTGGTGGCCGTCATCCGGTCCGGCTCCATGGTCAGGGCGTTGCTGGGTGGCCGGTGGGGGATTGACCTCCTTGCCGTGACGGCCATCGGCGCTACCGTGGCCGTGGGCGAATACGTGGCGGCCCTGATCATTGTGCTCATGCTTGCCGGGGGTGAAGCCTTGGAAGACATCGCCCAAGGAAGGGCGACGCGCGAGCTGAGGTCCCTGCTCGAACGCACCCCCCAGACGGCCCACCGGGAGCGGAACGGCGGTCCGCCCGAGGATATCCCCGCCGCAGCAGTCCGCCCCGGAGACTTCCTCCTGATCAAACCGTCGGAGGTGGTGCCCGTAGACGGTTTGCTCCTTACCGCCACCGGCAGCTTCGATGAATCCATGTTGACGGGGGAGAGCCTGCCGGTGGAACACATGACGGGCGACACGCTGCTCAGCGGATCCGTTAACGGCGATAACGCTGTGACCATGACAGCGACATCCACGGCGAAGGACTCACAGTACAGCCAGATTGTGGCCCTGGTCCAGGAAGCTGCATCGAGCCGGCCGCCAGTGGTCCGGCTGGCCGACAGATACGCCATTCCGTTCACGATTCTGGCCTTCGCCCTGGCCGGCGTGGGCTGGTATTTCAGCCAGGACCCGGCGCGCTTTGCCCAGGTTCTTGTGGTCGCTACCCCTTGTCCGCTGCTCATTGCCGCTCCGGTGGCGTTCCTTGCCGGCACCAGCCGGGCCGCCCGTTCGGGGATCATCATTAAGAACGGCGGCACCCTCGAACAGCTTGCCCGGGTGCAGACGGCCGTGTTCGACAAAACCGGCACGCTCACCCACGGCCGGCCAACACTGCATGGCATCAGGATGCCGAATGCGGAAGCCGGGCTGGTCAGCAAGGACCGGCTGCTGCAGCTTGCCGCTTCGGCAGAGCAGTACTCCTCCCATGTGCTTGCCGCTTCGGTGATTGAGGCCGCCCGGCAACGCGGCCTCGAGCTCCTGCCGGGAAGCGACGCGAACGAACACGCGACGCAGGGAGTCACTGCAACGTGCGGCGACCATCGGGTGGTGGTGGGCAAACCTGACTTTGTCCGGTCTGTCACTTCTGGTTTTGAGGAGGCCGACGTGGCCGGCGGACAACTTGCGGTCTATGTGGGTGTGGACGGACGCTTCGGGGGAGCGCTGATTATGAGCGACCCGCTGCGGGATAATGCGGTGGACACCCTGGCTGGCTTGCGCCGGCTGGGCATCCAGGAAACGCTTCTGCTGACTGGCGACGCCCTGCCCACGGCAGAACAGATTGCTGCCCAGGCCGGGATCACCCAGGTCCAGGCAGGCTGCTTGCCCGGTGACAAAGTTTCCATCGTGGCAGGACTGCGGAAACGCCCTGTCATGATGGTGGGCGATGGCGTCAACGACGCCCCGGTCCTGGCCGCCGCCGACGTCGGTGTCGCCATGGGCGCCAGGGGATCAACCGCGGCGAGTGAGTCGGCCGACGTCGTCATCATGCTTGACGATCTATCGAAAGCAGCGCTTGCCGTCGAAATTGGCCAGCGCACCATCCGGATAGCGCTGGCGAGCATCTGGACGGGCATCCTGCTCAGCGTCGGACTGATGGTTGCGGCAGCCTTTGGCTGCATTCCCGCTGTTGCGGGCGCACTCCTCCAGGAGTTGGTCGACCTGGCCACGATCCTCAACGCGCTTCGGGCCCTCCGAAGTGGAGGAAGGGGAAACACGACGGCGGTAGGAGGCAGGCCAGTCAGCGTCGCCGGCGTGAGGTGAGCACCGACGTCGTGAGCTGCTCTGTGCCTGCCTGGACGTCAGAGCTGCCCGGCGTCCAGCGGCGGCCACCAGCGCGACGGGGGATTGATCACGAAGCTCCGGCCGCTGACCTCGGAGGGCGTTACGCGCACCAGATGATCCTTGCTTCCGGCCTCCCAAGGCGAGAGCCCTGCATCGGCGGCCTCCTGGAAATCCTCCTGCGAGTCCACAACTGCAGCGGTGCCCTTGATGACGACGCTCCAGGCGATAGTCCCGTAGGTATTGAGGCCGTCCGCTTCCAACGCGATGGGACTGCCGCCGAGCACCGCGTCCAGCTTGGTTCCCGGGCGGTGCGGAACACTACGGTCCCGTAATCGGGGATGTAGTTCACGGGGAAAATTTCGGGCTCACCGTCAGTGGTGACAGCAACCCGGCAGACCGAAGCTGATCGGAGGTATTTCCAGCAGTCATGAACGTTGAGGATTTCCGTCTGAGGTCCCGAAGCGTTGCTTTGCATGCTCGCAGGCTACTACATCTGGAGTTAGCTGCGGTGGATTGGGGTTATCACCGTTGGGCACGGCAAATGGGTCAGAACCGCGTGAGCTGTGGAACCCAGCAGCAGCCGTTTGAATCCGCCCCGGCCCCGGCTTCCCACCACCAGCATCTGGGCTCCAGCGGCGGCCTTTACGAGAGCTGCGGCCGGCTCCATCTCGGTTTCCAGGACTTTGTGGACCACAAGGTCCGGGTAATCCTCGGCCAGGCCGGAGACTGTTTCGGACAGAACCACCTGCTCCTCGTCCTCAATTCGCTGGGCGAGGTTCTCCGTGAGAGCTCCTCTGTCGATCCACCGGTCAGGTCCGCTGAAGGCATGAACGACCGTCAGCTCCTGGCCCTCCCGGTCTGCCTCCGCGGCAGCGTAGGCAACGGCCTGGGTGGATTCTTCGGACCCGTCAACGCCCACGACGACGCCCCGCCCGCCTTCTGGCTCCTGAATTCCGATGACCGCAACCGGGCACTTCGCTGCGGCGGCGACCTGTAGTGCACGGTCGGTCAGCGAACCACCCAAATGGGCGGCACCGGACCCGACCACCAGCATCGACACCTGGGTGGAGTACTTACGTAACGAGCCGGCAACGCTGCCTTCCAGAAGTTTCGTGGTGGTCTCAATCGGGACTGTGCCCCTCACGCGCCCGGCAGCGGCTTCCAGCAGTTCTTCGCCCTTCTCCACCAGGATCGCGGTCCACGGGATGGGTTCGGCCATCCAACGGTCGTCAACAACGTGCAGAACGATCAGCGGCAGGCCAGCGTGGGAAGCCCGGCGGGCCGCCCACTGCACGGCTGCCTGGCTTTGCGGAGAGTCGTTGGTGGCGACGGCGATCGGTTTAGACGTTCTCACGGCTGGTCTCCCTTTTTGTCTGGGTCGGGGCTATGAACAACTAGGACGGGGCAGTGCGCATGGGCCACACAGGCTGAGCTGACGGATCCCAGAAGCAGGCCTCCGAATCCTCCGTGGCCGCGCCTGCCAACAACGATCATGTCCGCGTGTCGGCTAGCGTCTAGAAGGGAGTCCCTGGGGTGCCCCCGGACGACTCGTGGAATGACGTTCGGCGGAATCTCCTGCCCGAAGGCCTGTTCCAGGGCTTCGGTGAGGATGATCATGACGCGTTCCTCGAAGCGGTCTATGCCCATCGCCACATATCCGGCGTATACCTGCGGATCATCCCAGTAGGCGGTGGCCAGTACCTTGGCTCCAAGCGGGACAGCCAGCCGCTGGGCCTGCCGGAGTGCTTCCACCGAGGCCTCCGACCCGTCCACCCCCACCACGAACATGGCACTATCTGACGCTGACTCCTCCATGACAGGTTCCCTTCAGTACGCGCTGGCTGCCTCTCCAGCCTGCGGCAGACAGCAGCGGAGCTGTAGGGCCGAAAGTCACTTAGAAACTCGACGAACTGCCTGAGCCGGAAAAGCTACCGCCACTGCTGCCGTAGCCTGTGCTTCCGCCTCCGCCCCGGGCCGAGCTGACGCTGCCGACGCCGGTGTTCAGGCCGGAGTTGAAGGCAGGAACCGAGAAGAAATAGTAGGACGGATAGACAGTGCCGAGGATGCTGGGTTCGTAAGTTCGCCTGTCGTGGCGGTCCGTGCCTTCCTGCGCATTCTCCATCTCCCTGCGCATGAGTTTGGCTTCGCGCTCCGTCTTGGCAAAGCCCTCGATCACGGCTTCCGCGTGCTCCTTCAAGAGGTTGGACAGACGGCTGCGGGCGTCACGAAGGTGGTTCAACGCCGTTTCCGGTGTGATCGTCCCGCCTGCAAGTTGGGCGGTCCAGCGCTCTACCTCCTCCAGGCTCTGGTCGCGGAAGAACCTGAGGGAGGCAGCGGTGGCGGAGCCGCCCTGCCCGTGACGCTTGCTGAGAAGTTGTTCGAGGCCGGCGAGGTCGCTGCGGAAGGGTGCCAGCTGCCGGTCCCAGGCGGTGGGCCAGGTGCTGGCCCGGTTCAACAACGCGTTACTGTCCGCGATGACGTCGTCCAGAGCGTCCAGTTCAGCGGCCGCATCGGCATACTCCCGCGCGAGCTTAAGGCTGGATCGGCGGGCCAGCGCCTTCGGTGTGAGGGCATGTACCCGGTTCGACAGCTCGGTGGCGGCGCCGTACCGGGTGCGGAAGTTGCGGTGCTTCTCCAAGACGCTGCTGCCGTAGAGGGAGGACTCCGGGATGGTGCTGGCATTCAGTTCAGTGACGTCCAGATCCATACTTACGCTGGCGTAGCTCCTGTCTCCGCGTTCCAGTTCCTTCCGGCTGCCGGCCCTGGTCACTGCCCGGACTGTCAACCACGCGCCGGCGCCGAGAGCGGCGGCCGCTCCGATCACCCACGAGGTGATCACGAAGGCAGCTGACTGGTACCAGGGCTGGTTGATCAGTTCAGCGCCGCGCCGGACTCCGGCGATGGTCCCGTCCGTCCATTGGGCGTCCCGCAGGAGATCCTTGGCAGCGCTCTGCATGTCATCGCGTTGTTCCAGCGAGACCTTGCGGTCCTCGCCCATGTAGGTGCCCACATGCCGGCCCACGGGATCCAGTGCGAAGATGAAGAGCCCGTCTGCCCACTTCTGCCCGTCGGGGCTGATCCATTCCGGGTGTTCGGTCCGGGCAAACCTGAGGACCTCTTCGTTCAGGTTGTCCGCAGTGCTCCCGTTGTAGGTGTACAAAGCCACTTTGGTAGGGGAGTGGAACTCGATCGAATTGATGGCAGGGACCAGGGTGTTGAGGTCCAGTACTCCCGCCCAGTCCTCCACAACGACGTCGACAGGCGTGACCGCGCAGGCTGCGGGGCTGCTGCCGAGCAGTACCGCAAACACCAGCAGCAGCAGCAGCCTGAACTTCTTCAGCATCAGGTGGCCGGCCAAACGATCCTCGTTTGCCACTTCTGCGGATCGGGCTCGGATGGTGGCCCGTTCAGATAGTACTCCCACATCGTGTCAGAAGGCGTCTTTCCGGCCTTCTTCATCTGGTCCTGGAGGGCGGCGTAGGTCTGAGGCAGCGTGTCGTAGGGTCCTATGTGCATTGCTTCGAAAGCCTCGGCCTCGGGAAGGGTACTGATCACCACCGTCCCGGTGTCCGCGAGGGTGCCCCTGACCGGAAAGCCGGCTTCGACGTCGACCGTCTGGGTGGGCGTCCCGCGGTAGAGGGCAAACGGCGGTCCGGCCAGTTGGACGTTTTGTCTCTGGGCTTCCGCAGCCACGGCGGCGAACGCGCGGCTGAAGAACTCCGGTAGTGCATCCATGGCGACTCTTTCCCGCAGGACGGCGGTTGGCTGCTCGGCGCAGTGGACTGTTGTTGGTTCCGGGTTCACTGCATCCATGGACCGTGCCTGGGCGTTAGTTGCCGCGTTCTGCCAGAGTCCGATCACATTTCCTTCGCTGTCCCGGAAGTAGGCATTCCAGCCGGAACCGGGAACTTCCATCGTGCCCCGTATCGTCCCGCCTCCGAGACGGCTTATCTGCTCAAGCGCAGCATCGATGTCCTCGACATCGATCGTGACCACCGGGGCCTGGAGCATGTCTCCGCGGCGGAAGATCCCTCCGTTAATGGACCGGGTCTCCGTGGCCCTGCCCTGGTCGTTCACCGGTGTGGTCATGGCCAGGCTGTATTCCATCTCCGGCAGCACCTGGAAGCTCCAGCCGAACACCGATCTGTAAAACTCCCTGGCGCGTTCTTCGTCGTCTGCGGGGATTTCGAAATGCACTACTCCACCCATTGGACTCACCTTTCTGAAGTGGGGGCGTTTATTGCGCTTATCTTGCTGTTTCCAGGGGAATTACGTCGATCCCGGTCCCCTGACCGGCAGCCGGACCGATCACCAGCAGAATGCGCTTGGCCGTGACGCCAGCAATTGCGTTCAGCACGTGTTCGACCAGCTCCTGTTCAGCCGGCAGGGCGCCGTCTGTGGGCGGTTTTTCCTGTGCCGCGTCGGCCCTTCTCCACACGGTGACTTTGGCGCCGGTCACGTCGGTGATTGCTTTGGATAAGGGTTCCGGAGAGGAGGCGGTCACTAATGTGACCTGGTCGACGGTGTGCGCCCTCGGCGGGGAAGAGGCCGCCAGGACGTGTTCGCGGCGCCACAGGGCAAAGTGATAAGCCGCAACGAAGCCGGCCGCCACCAGGAGGCCGAGCGGCGTGCGGATACGGTCCAGGAGGCTGCCTCCGGTTACCTCACCCAGCAGAAACTCGAAGAGCCGGTAGCCAATGACGAGGAGGGCGATCAGCGCCACCACGGCGCTGATGCCGAAGAACGCAACGAGGTAAACACGCCTGCCTGGCGGAATGGAGTCCGCGGTTCGCGGTTGCCGCGTAGGTCGCCACGCCCGCCACCAGACCGGACCGCCCACAATGAGGGAACTGATACCTCCCAGCAGGAGGGTTCGTGTGCCGGTGCCCGCGAGGGGTGAAACGGCCACGGCAAGCGAAGCATTGATGACTACGCCGACGCCGGACGCAGCCGCTGCCAAGGCAACCCCCGACGTCACCAGCCGACTCGCACGCCGGGTGGCAACAGACCGATGAGCCCCGCTGACGCGGTGATAGCGCCACACCAAAGCACCGACGGCAGCGGCGGCCATGGCTGGACCCAGCGGGGCCAGCAGTTCGTTCATCGGCTCACCCGGATCGAATGCCGTTCTGAGGAGCACAAAAACCACGACGCCGGCGCCACCGAGTGCGGTGATGCCCGCCGCGAAGATCCCCACGCCAATCAACGCCACATCCACCAGAGTGGTGTCCAGTTTTCGCCCGCCGCCCCGAAGCCAGTGCCACCGCCATACGATACTTCCGCCGATGGCCCAAACCATCGCCCGGAGCACCGACTGCCACCACGCGTCCCCGCCGGGGGTGAGGCTGATGTACCCCCGGATTGCGACGTCAAGCAGGCCGCCCAACGCCGTGATGGCGGCAACCGCGCCCACCACCAGCCCGAAGACCGAACCGATCACCGCCGGAACATCCTCAAGGTGGACTGGATGTTTGACGGGGTGCCGCCACATCCAGCGGTGCCAGACGAAGATGCCGGCCCAGACAAGCCCACCCGACAAGGGCGAATACCATTGAGGTTCCGCCCGGCCGATGAACGACGCCGCCATCCCGAGGAAGGCCGTCACAGACGCCATCAGTGAGACCGCGTAGACGGCAGACAAGTACAGGCCCCACCCCACTGAGCTGCGCTCCGCGCCGTCGTCGAGCCTTTTCCAGACAACCCACCACAAAAGCGCGGCGAGCGGTCCTCCGATCAGCGTGAACGCCAGGGAACGGGCAACACCGGCCACATCGGTTGACGCCAGCACCGCGCCCGTGCGGAACAGGCGCTCCAAAAGACCGCTGAGCCCTACCGCCGCGATCACCACCAAGGCGAACAGCAGCACGTAGAGGATCAGGCGGCGGAGGGTGAGTTGGGCGGAACCTGCCGCTGAAATTGTCGTCGGCACTTGGAAAGTCATGGCTTCACTGACGATCCGGTGCACGACAGGAGCTGGTACGGTGCCTGGTCCACGAGCCATTTGCCATCGGTCTTCACCAGGGAGAAACGATCCTCCATCTCGTACTCGGACGGTCCAAACGGACCGCCCGAACCTGAACTGACCACGGAGACCTTTATGAGAGCCGAGTTGCCTTTTTCGGTGGTCGAGATCAGGACCACGCGGGTAGGCAGCGGGCCGTTTTCACGGTGGTCGGCGCATAAGGAATTGGCTGCCTCCGTGAGGTAGGAATTGGCTGTGGCCGGATCGCCGTCGATGACCGCGGTGCTGTACCGCTGGACGACTCCCTGGGGTGTCGACCCGTCCAGTGCCTCTGGATCGCCGCGTGTGAAAACGACTGCCAGTGCGACTATTACCAACAGCACAATAGCGGACACGATGGCGAGGAGAATCCGGTCGGGCTTTCCCGGCGCTGCGTTCATGCCGCCAGTATGGCCTACGGGTTGCCCCCTTCGTATGTGTCTTCCGGCCCTATTTCGGCCCAGCTCACATCCTTCTGTCCTGCCGGTCAATGAGATCCAGTAGCAGGAGGAGAAAGCCAAGCTCAGCCAGTCCGGCGGCGAAGTACACGGCTTGGAGAATGCTGAAGGGCACGAATACCATCTGGATGAAAATCCAGATGAGGATCGAAAAGCCCGCCGTCGCACTGGCTAGGGGCGCCCACGGATGGCGACGGATGAGCAGGATGAACGCGCCCAAGTGGATTCCGCCGACAATGAGCGCGAGCAGGAGCCCTGGAACCAGGTAGGTGCTGAATGGCGAACCCTGGAGGAGTTCCAGGGGGAGTGCCATGTCGGATGGAATGCCCAGGCGCTCCGGGCCAAGCAGTGTGCCCACGACCATTACTTTCCCGCCGATGATCGACGTCAGGGCCACCATGCCGAGCACGACGAGCAGTGAGGCTCTGCGCATGTTTCCTCCTATGGGGCCGGCGCCGTCCAGTGCCCTATCGGTTCAAGAGCACTCATAGGAGAGGCTACTGAATCCGGGATGCGTCATGGAGTGGTTGCCCACGCTATGTCCTGCCGCAACGATCTCGCTGACTCCTCCAGGATTCGTGGCAGCCCAGCTCCCCGTCAGGAAGAAGGTGCCGGCCACTCCTTTTGCGGACAGCGTTGACAGTATTCTCGGCAAGCCCGCTGCGTTGGGCCCGGCGTCAGCGCCACCGCGCGCCCTGCGCCCGGGAGAACCGTCAGGTCCTGGCCTCTCAGCGACGGCGTGACCGGCTCAGCCGGCGGCGGAGCGGATGTCTCGGTCTGTGTCGGCTCCGGCTGTGTCGGCTCCGGCTGGGTCGGCTCCGGGACAGGAGGTACGGTCACGGGCGGCGGCCTGCCGGGCTGGGCAGCGATCACCACAGCGATCACCACAGCGGTCACGACGGCGAGCACCACCGCGACGGCAACCACGCGCCGTCGTCCGCTACCGGATGTTGGCAATGTCACGGCTGCTGGCCCGCTGTTCGAAACAGGCGGCCGAGGAGCACGCGTCGAGTCCGAGCTGCTGCTCAGGGCGCAGAGCTTGTGTTGCAGCGTCACCGGCGCAGCTGTGACCTCGGTGATGGGCCGAATTTCGTCATGAGCCATCATGCGGAGCCCCTCACCTGCCATGAGGATGCGTGACCGCGTACCTCGAGATCGAGGAAGGGTTGCAGGTGGTTGACCGGGCCCAGACGGGTCGTTCGGGTACAAAACGGCCGAAGAAATCCTTGGCCGGGGGGAGCCCCGCCTGGTTACGGATGGCGCTACGACCACGACTTCGTAGCCGGACACAGAATCGACCTCCTCCACGGACCGGCACTCGACGTCGACCAGTCCAACTGCCAAACGGGAGGCCATCCGTTGGGCTACTCCCGGGTGGAACCCAGCGCACTTACATAGGCAACGAGGACCGTCATGATGAAACCGCCCACATTCCTTTCTTAGACTTTGCTGGTGTGGGCGCTACGCTGCCTCGGGCGGGGTTACTATTCCTGCGGTATCGCCACCATCGATGACGAACTCGGCACCGGTAACGAACGAGGATTCGTTGGATGATAAGTACAGGACGAGGTCCGCAACTTCCCCTGGATGGCCCATGCGGCCGAGCGCCACGTGGCTCATGTCGATCGCCATTCCTGCTGTCATCGGGGTGGAGATGACGCCAGGATGGATGGAATTGACTCTGATGCCATGGCGGCCGAGGTCCAGGGCAGCACTCTTGGTGAGGCCACGCACGCCGAACTTCGAGGCAGTGTATCCGGGAATCTGTTCATAGCCGCGGATGCCGGCAATTGAGGAAATGTTTATGATGGCCCCTCCTTTGGATTGCTTGAGGGCCGGTATCGCGGCCTTGATCCCATTGAACGTGCCGGTCAGGTTGACCCCGATGACGGTATTCCATTGCTCCAATGTGTAGTCCTCGATCGATGCGAAGTTCACGATCCCTGCGTTGTTTACGAGGATGTTCAGACCCCCAAATGTCTCAACGGCGGCCTTCACCGCGGCCTCCCAGTCGCTCGGATTGGTCACGTCCAGATGAACGTAGAGGGCGCCGGAGCCTATGCGCTCGGCGGTTTCCTTCCCTTCCTCATCCAGCACATCGCCGATGACAACCTTTGCCCCTTCGCCGTGCAGCCTCGCCGCCGCCGCGGCTCCAATGCCGCGTGCACCCCCGCTGACCAGGGCTACCTTGTCGATGACGCGTTCCATGTGATGCTCCTAATTCCATGCCGAGGATAGCGGTGATTCTGCAGGCTTGCGTCGAAGCTGGCCGGAAGGCTCGAGGGCCCAACGCTTGGCTGGACGCCGCAGCTGAGGGAGGGGTGTCCGAAGTTCCATTCGCTGCCTGATCCATGATTCGCCGGTTGCTTGGCGCACAACAGGGCCGAAAGTCACAGACCCGGGCCTTACGGTTGGTGTCACTCACAAAGGCGAGTGCTGCCTCCAGACGTTCGATGGCGCGGCGATCACACGGTTCCGTTGCTGGCGTCATTTCTGTTGCGCTTCCCGCGGCCCCAGCCATCGTGAACGCGCCTCAACAGGGCGACCTTGTGCGAGCCGCAACACAAATGCACGCAGGAAACTGTCACCGGCGCCGACGGCGCTGACCACCGACACCGACGGAGCGGGCAAGCGGATGAAACTCGCGGCTTCGTCGTCTGCGGGGATCTCGAAGTGAATGACCACACCCGTTGGTCCTGCCTTTTATTTGTTCGTGACCCCCGCCCGATCAGTACGGTCATTGCGTGTTCACGTCCCCACAACCCGAAGTGATAGACCGCCACAAGCCCAGCTGCGAGCAAGAGTCCAAGCGGCGCGCGAACGCGGTCCACGAGACTTGCCGTGGAGGCTTCGCCCAAACCAAGGCCGCTGGCTCCCCGCAGGCGAAACAGCCACCAGCGGGACAATGCCTGATGTGTGATGACCAAGGAGTACGCGGTCTGGCGTTTGGTTCATCCTCGGTTGTGGATCGACTGGCACGCGGCTCGCCTAAGCGCTGGAACGGACTACCCCAGTCCTGCCCGCGTTGCGTCGTCGAGCGCCGTTCTCCACGACATCGGCGTGGTGAAGTCAAATACCCTGGGCTGGTCCTGCATGAAGTCCTGGACACCCGGCGTTCAGTCCGTGCTGCTGGGCATCCAGGGTCCGGCGCTCTTGACCCGGCCAGCCTGAGAGCCGGACGCGGCCTAATCAGCTTGTTTGCCCGCTGGTTCCGTGTCCCCGCGACGATGTCGAATCGAGCGCAGGCCACCATCGCGTGGGTGCATTGATGACAAACCGCCTGCCGCTGATCTCCGTGGGTGTGACCCGCACCAGACGGTCTTTGGATCCCGGTTCCCAGGGCGAAAGACCCGCCTCCACGGCTTCTTGTATGTCATCGTGGCCCGCAACAAGCTCGGGAAATCCCTTGACGACGACGCTCCAGGCAATCGTGCCGTAGGCGTTGAAACCGTCGGCCTCCAACGCGAGCAACCCCCCGGACAGCACGGCATCGAGTTTGGTTCCCGGGCCCGTCCGGAATATCACCGTTCCGTAATTAGGCACGAAGTTCACGGGGAAGATCTCCGGATTTCCGCCGGCGACAACCGCAATTCTGCACGTGGAAGTGGACCGGAGATACTTCCAGCAGTCATGAACACTCAGGGCTTCAGTTTCCGGTGCCGACGACGAACCATCCATGGCGCCGAGCCTACACGTTGACCGGATCCGCGAGTAGGCCCATAGGCCCTGGTCGCAGCCCGGTTCCAGGATTGTCCAGACCCGGCGGCTGAACATGACCAGAGGGACCTTCGGCACTGCCGGCGGCCACGGAGCGGCCATAGGCTTTCGGGTACTACCTGCGTCATCTCATCCGAGCTAGGACGCACCCACCAACTCAGGAGCAGGCAGCATGGAAAGTGACGAACGACCCGGGACCGTGCTGTCCGACGCCGAATCGTGGACAGTGCTGGAACGAAGCCAGCATGGGCGCCTTGCCATCTGCGTTGCGGGTGAGCCTGACATCTATCCCATCAACTATCTGGCCCACGACGGGGTGCTGCTCCTGCGCACGAATCCGGGCACCAAGCTGGCCGGGCTGACGGTGAACGACAAAGTGGCCTTTGAAGTGGACGACGTGCTCGACGATGAGGCCTGGAGCGTGGTGCTGCACGGCACGGCCAGGGCGATCGAGTCGCAGACGGAGATCGACGAGGCTGACAAGCTGCCTCTCAGGCCATGGATTCCGACCCGCAAATACACCTATGTGGAGATCGCTCCAACCCGGATCCATGGCCGCCACTTTGAACTTGGCGAGGAACCGGAACGGTACTGATCGTTGCGGGTCCCAGTCTGGACCGCCCGTCCCTGCGTGCCCTGAGAGCGATCAGGATTGTGGCGAGATCCACGAGTTCGTGCAGGAGCGCGCCGGCTACGGCGGGGACGTAGCCGTAAGGGATCCTGCTCAGCATCAGGCTGATGCTGAGCAGGATGCCGGTCCAGATGCTGGTGCGTGCGATGCGGATAGTGCGCTGGCCGGTGGCCACGGTGGCGGTTTTGGACAGGTCATCGAGCATGATCACGACGTCGGCCGACTCGCTGGCCGCGCACGACGACGCTCCATGCCTTCTCGGTCTGAGCACTGTAGCCGCCGATTTCCAGGGCACCGGTCCTTCATGGTGGCCCAGAATTTCGTCCCGACCCCTGTGTGGAAGACGATGCTGCCTTGGTCCAGTACATAGTTCACGGGGAAAATGTCGGGGCGGTGATCGACGATCACCGCGAGCCTGCCCACGGTGGTGCTTCCGAGCAGTTCCCGGCATTCGTCCGGGGCGAGCCGTTCGATGAGGTCCTGTGGTTCGTTCATGCTATTCGGGTCCCGCCCGAGTGGCGTCGTCCAACGGGCTCCACCATGTCAGGGGAGGGGTGACGGTAAAGCGGCGTCCGGTAACCGACGTGGGGACGATTCGGATGGACCAGGGGCGATGCCGTGACTTTCGGCCCTGTCACGTACCGTCATTGTTCGCCAGTCTTAGAGAAACGTCAACGCGACAAAGAGGAAGGTGCCACCATGGCCACAGGCACCAGGCGCGGCATGATCATCGTCGGCGTCGATGGCTCCGCGGCGTCCGTTGAGGCCCTGCGTCAGGCCCAGCGACTCGCCCTGCCACTGGGCGCCTCCGTCGAAGCCTGGGGGTGCTGGGACTTCCCGGCAGGGTTTGCCGCCTACGACGCGATGGGGGTCGACGGGTTCGCCCACACAGTGGCCGAAGGCCTCCACAACGCCATGGCCGAAGCCTTCGGCCGCCAACAGCCACGAAACGTCAACACTAAACTCGTGCACGGATCCCCCCGCCCCGCACTGATTGAAGCCAGTAAACACGCTTCCTTGCTCGTTGTGGGACGGCGCGGACACGGAGGATTCCGCGAGCTGCTGCTGGGCTCGGTCACCACGGCGTGTGTCGCACACGCCCACTGCCCCGTCCTCGTCGTCCCGGCACCCGGGCCCACCGTGAACCCACAGCCCCGCCCCGCACACGCCTCGGCGGCCGCCCCGAAATCACGAATCCCCGAAGGAGCATGATCCCGATGAAGAAATGGACGCGCTGGCAGGACTGGACCGTCATCGCCGCCGGCGCATACGCGGCACTGTCGGTACTGTGGACCGCCCAGGCAGGGTCCTCCACCGCCCTCATGGTGACCCTGGGCGCCTTGCTGATCGTGGGCGGAGCGACCAACCTGGCCTTGCCCGGTTTGCCGGCCGCCGAATGGGCCCAAGCCGTGCTCGCGGTCGCACTCATCCTGGCACCGTGGGTCGGCGGCTTCGCCTCGAGCATGGGTGCTGCGTGGAGCGCATGGATCCCCGGCGCTGCCGCCCTGGCCGTCACGGCTTTGGCCATCAAGCCCAGCACCGAGGAATACCGGCACCACCACATCGTGCCGGCCCCCTAACCAGCCAGCCACTTCCGACTGCCCCGCCGTTGGCGGGGCAGTCGGAACCCCGCCCATTTCCCCGGAGGGTCGGAAATGAAAAGCAAACACCCGGCGCGGCTGCGGTTTTTCGGTGCAACCGACACCGTTACCGGGTCCAGGTATCTTCTCGAATCAGGTGGCACCCGGATCCTGATTGATTGCGGTCTGTTCCAAGGCTACAAACGCATCCGCGACCGCAACCGCACCCCGTTCCCGGTGCCTCCGGCCTCCATCGACGCGGTCCTCCTCACCCACGCCCACCTCGACCACACCGGCTACGTCCCGGCCTTGGTGCGGGACGGCTTCACCGGCCCGGTTTACGCCACCCACGGAACCAGCGAGTTGTGCAAATTGCTGCTTCCGGACAGCGGCCACCTGCAGGAAGAGGAAGCCCGCTACGCCGAGTACCGCGGTTCCTCGGTACATTCCCCTGCACTGCCCCTCTACACGGCAGCCGATGCGGTCAAGTCCCTGAACAGTTTCCGGCCCCAGGACTTTGACGCTCCTCTGGAGCTCGGAGACGGCATCGAGGCCACGTTCCTTCCTGCCGGGCACATCCTGGGAGCAGCCCAGATCCACCTCAGCGCCGAGGGACACTCCATCCATTTCACCGGCGACCTCGGCCGCGCCGATGACCCGCTCATGTTCGCGCCCCGCGACCTGGAAAGCGTCGACGTGCTTGTCACCGAGTCCACCTACGGCAACCGGACGCACCCGGCGGAACACCCGGAAGATCTACTCGGCGACGTCGTCCGGCGGGTGGCCAAACGCAACGGGGTCATCCTCATCGCCGCATTCGCAGTCGGCCGCGCAGAGACGCTGCTGCTTCACCTTTCCCGGCTGCGCCACAAAGGCCTCATCCCCGACATTCCGGTCTATCTCAACAGCCCCATGGCCATCGACGCGTCCTACATGTACCGGAAACACCGGGAAGAACACCGGCTCCGCGCCAACGAGTTCGAAGAGATGTACAAGCTGGCCACCATGACGCGGACGGCAGATGACTCCAAACTCCTCAACCTCAGGGGAGGGCCCATGATCATCATCTCGGCCAGCGGGATGCTCACCGGCGGGCGCATCCTGCACCACATCGAAGCCTACGGCCCGGACCCGAAGAACGCCCTGATCCTCAGCGGCTACCAGGCCGGCGGAACCCGCGGGGCTGCCCTCACGGCCGGAAACCATGACCTGAGAATCTACGGACAGGACGTCCGGATCAGGGCCGAAGTCATCCCCATTGAAGGCTTCTCAGCCCACGCCGACGCCGATGGCATCATCCGCTGGATGCGCACCGCACTACAGGCGCCGCGCATGACCTACATCACCCACGGAGAGCCCGAAGCCTCCGATGCCCTCCGCGCCCGAATCAAGCGCGAAATGGGCTGGAGCGCAAGGGTCCCCGAATACCTCGAGTCCATCCAGCTGGAGAACCCGCACTAATGCCTCACATTCGAAGCATCCGAGCACAGGAGGCGCATGGTGGCCCTGACCGATCATGAGAAGAGGGCGTTGGAAGAGATCGCCGTGAATCTGGAGCGCGACGATCCGAGACTGGCTTCCAAGCTCGGATCCGGAGCACAGCAGCCCGCGGCGTCACAGCACACCGTCGCGGGCATCTTCGCGGCCATCGTCGGGTGCCTGGTGCTTCTGGTCGCGATAGCGGTCCAGGCTATGCTGCTTGGCGCTATCGGCTTCATCATCATGGGCGCCGGTGCCTATGCGGCAACCCTGCGCCTTGGAAGGCTGCGGCTCCGCCGCCCGGGACCATCATCTTCGCCCTCGGCCGGGCAACCGGAACACGGGTGAGCCCACTCGTTTTTCAACATGGCTGTGGAAGACGCGTTTTGAGACGGCTGGAGGACGCGCGCAGGCTTGAACTGTGACGCACGCAATACCCTGAACCTCTTGATGAGGACCGAAGAGGATGCTCCGGACCAGCTGTTCACCGAAAATAACGGGAACAGCGACTCAGAAGGGCAAGGGTTCGATATCGGCCGCTCATCTGACTTACGCCGAGACAGGCCGCTTCGAGGGACCACGCAACGCTAGCGGAGTAAAGAGCAAGGCCACCAGGGCTGTGGCCACGAGCAGCATAAGGCCGATTGAGTAGCTGTGGGTCGATGCGTCGTACGTTGCCCCCATAACAAGGGGCGGAAAGTACCCGCCCAGGCCGCCCGCCGCGCTGACCACGCCGCTGATGCTGCCGACCTTGCCTTGCGGCGCAAGCACCCCCACCCAAGTGAAAACTCCTCCGGCGCCTAAGCCCAGGGCTGCTGCCATCGCCACGAAGGTCAGGCCTGCGGGGACTTCGCCGTCGGGCTGCAAGTTCACCACCCAGGCAAGCACCGCCACCCCTGCCAGGGAGACGAGCACCACCGGCTTGGAGCCGAATTTGTCAGCGAGAACGCCGCCCAGCGGCCGCGCCAATACTGCCGCCAGCGCGAAACCTGCGGTGCGTGCCCCGGCGCCGCTCGGGTCGAAACTGTAGACATCGCGCAGGTAGGTCGGAAGGTACGTGGCAAAGGACACGAACCCGCCGAAAACGACGGCATAGAGGAAACACATCTTCAATGTGACAGGGGTTTTTACAGCATCCATGAGCTTGGGAATCACCGGGGCGTTGCTGCGCGTCCAGCCCGGGGATTCCTTCATCAGGAACCAGACCAGGGCCGCCATGACGGAAAGGACCGCGGCGATCAGCAGGTGTGTGGGGAAGTACCCGATTCCGGCAACCAGCCTCGGGTTCAGAAACGCCGCTAGCGCCGTGCCGCCCATGCCGGCGCCAAAGACGCCGGTGGCGAAGCCACGGCGGTGCGGCTCATACCACCCGCTGACAAAGGGGATTCCGACGGCGAACACGGTCCCGGCAACACCCAGCAGCAGCCCCGCGCCCAGCACCAAGGCGAACGAACTGAGCATGCCGCCGACAGACACGAGCAGGATCGGCAGGATGGACGCCAGCAGCACGAAAGTGAACATGGCACGGCCCCCGTGCTTGTCCGTGAGGGCGCCGACGGCGATCCGTCCCAGCGAGCCGACGAACACGGGCATGGCCACGAGCACGCCGGTGGATGCCGGATTCAGGTGGAGGTTTTGTGTGTAGAACGAGCCCAACGTGGCGACGGAGTTCCAGGCCCAGAAGCACACCACCGAGGCTGAGGTGGCGAGCACCAGGTTGAGTGTCCGGCCAGCGGGGGCGGACGTGGGAAGCGGCACTGATCCGGCCACGGTTTCCTCCTTCAGCTCAACGGCTGCGGGTATCTCTGTCCTTGGTTCCCACCGGCGACCAGCCTCGCCGCACCGGGGTGCTGGAAGTCCTGTGCTTGTCCCGGGAGCGGTAGACGATGTAGGGCCGGAAGAGGTAGTGCAGCGGCGCCGTAAACGCGTGTACCAGCCGGGTGAACGGCCAGATCACGAACAAGGCCATGCCTATCAGGGTGTGCAGATGGAAGGAGAACGGCGCTGCCGCCATGGCCCCGATGTCCGGCTGGAAGACAAAAAGGGAACGGAACCACGGAGCCACCGTTTCGCGGTAGTTGTGCCCGTGCTCGCCCTCAAAGACACTGGCCAGGGTTGTCCAGAGCCCGAAAACGATGGCAGCCGTCAGCACGACGTACATCGTTTTGTCATTTTTCGTGGTGGCCATAAAAACCGGCCCCGTGGTGCGGCGGCGGTAAATCAGCAGGAGGATCCCACCAAGCGTTCCGAGTCCTGCGATGCCGCCCACCAGCAGGGCGTTGAAATGGTAGAACTCCTGACTCATCCCCACTGCCTGCGTCCAGGCCATAGGGATGACAAGCCCGAAAAAGTGCCCGGCGATCACGGCAAGCAGACCGAAGTGGAACAGCGGCGACGCAATGCGCAGCAGCCGGGATTCGTAGAGCTGGGAGGACCTCGTGGTCCAGCCGAACTGGTCGTATTTGTACCGCCAGATGAGGCCTCCCACCAGCACCACCACCATGACGAACGGCAAGACGCCCCACAGCACAGTGTCCAGGGCGGAGAGTTCGGCGGCGGAGCTGGGCTCGGTTTCGAAAGTCAGCATGGTCAGGCCTCCTTCACGGGCAGCAGCCGCGGATCGTAGGGGTCCAGGCCCACGGCTTCGGTGGGCGGACCGTAACCGGCCATCCGCATGACGGCCTGCTCGTCGGCGGGGGATTTCCCGGGCAGGGTGGCGCAGATGGCCTGGAGGATGCACGCATGCGGGAGTTCGTCCCTGAGCAGGCCAAAGCGGAGCATCTCAAGGCTTGCACGGTATCGGATCAGCAAGTCACGCCCCGCCGCTAAGTCCACCAGTGCGGCGTATTCCAGGACCATCGGCAGGTAGTCAGGCAGTTCTCCGTGGGTGTCCACCAGGATGTCGCTTTGACGGTAGGCCTGTTTGAAGGCGCCCAGGACTTCGCCGCGGCGCCGGGTATCCCCGTCGGTCCAGTAGGACAAGTGGAGGGCATGGCGCCGGCCGAGGTCGAACTCGCGAACATAGTGGGCCTGGATCTCCATGGGCGGCGTGGATTCCAGCCGGTGCAGGACCTCCTGGAAGTCCGCCACGGTGCCGGGAAACTCGGCCAGCGCGGCGCGCATCAGCGGGACCCGGCCGATGAGTTCCTCATCCGGGTAGGACAGGCACCAAGCTGCCGCGAGGTAGAGGACCTGAAGGCGTCGGGTCACGGCTGCTCCCCCGATGCCGGGGTTCCGGCCGCGCCGCCGGTTGCCCTGGGAAGCGGAGGCTTCTCCGGGAACAGCCCCGAAGGGGCGCCGGTACCGTCCCAGTTGAGCAGATTCACCCGGCCGCGCAAGGTGGTTTCGCCGGGCGCGGAGCCGGAGGTCTGCCGGTCCCGGAGTGCGTTGAAAGTCTCGACCGCCACCGGAACGGGCTTCCCGCTGGCTTCACCGAACGGGGAGGAATCCTGCATGCCCGGCCCGCCGTCGAAGTCCAGCGAGCAGCCCATCTCCTCCAGGTCGTGCGCCTGTTCCACATGGGCCTTCGGGATGACGTAGCGCTCCTCGTACTTGGCGATCGCCATCAGCCGGTACATCTCGTACATGGTTTGGCTGTCCATGCCCACAGCCTCCGGAATGGAGTCGTCGGGGTCGTTGCCCATGCTGATGCCGCGCATGAAGGAGCGCATGGCCGCGAGCTTCTTCAGCACCGCTGTGACCCGGTCCGCGTCCCCGGCGGTGAAAAGTTCCGCGAGGTACTCCACCGGGATCCGCAGCGCGTCGATGGCGCCGAACAGACTGACGTGATCCTCGCCGTCATGCCCCTGGTCCCGCAGCAGGTCCACCACCGGCGAAAGCGGCGGCACGTACCAGACCATGGGCATGGTCCGGTATTCGGGGTGCAGCGGAAGTGCCACTTTGTAGACCTTGGCCAGGGCGTAGACCGGCGAGCGCCGGGCGGCATCGATCCAGTCCTCCGGGATGCCCTGGACCCGGGCCTCGGCCTGGACCGCGGGATCGTTCGGATCCAGCAGTACGTCCATCTGGGCGTCGTAGAGCTCCTGGGGGTCAGTGACGGACGCCGCAGCGGTGACGGCATCGGCGTCGTACAGGAACAACCCCAGATACCGCAGCCTCCCCACGCAGGTCTCCGAGCAGACCGTCGGCAGCCCCACCTCCACCCGTGGGTAGCAGAAGGTGCACTTTTCGGCTTTGCCCGTCTTGTGGTTGAAGTAGATCTTCTTGTAGGGACAACCTGTGACGCACTGCCGCCAGCCGCGGCACTTGTCCTGGTCCACCAGGACAATCCCGTCCTCCACCCGTTTGTAGATGGCGCCGGAGGGGCAGGAGGCCATGCAGGACGGGTTCAGGCAATGCTCGCAGATCCGCGGGAGATAGAACATGAAGGTCTGCTCGTACGCGAACTTGATCTTGTCCTCGGACTCGCGGCGGACCTTTTCCACGATCGGGTCCAGGTGGCCGTATTCGGCGGAGCCGCCCAAATCATCGTCCCAGTTCGCCGACCACGTGATTTTGGTGTCCTCCCCGGTGATCAGGGACTTGGGCCGCGCCACCGGGAAGTCGTCGCCCAGCGGCGCGTCCACAAGGGTCTTGTAGTCGTAGGTCCAGGGCTCGTAGTAGTCCTTGAGCTCGGGCTGGATCGGGCTGGCGAAGATTCCCAGGAGCTTCTTCACCCGGCCGCCGGCCTTGAGCACCAGCTTGCCGCGCTTGTTCAGCTCCCAGCCGCCCTGCCATTTCTCCTGGTCCTCGTAGCGGCGCGGGTACCCCTGCCCGGGGCGCGTTTCGACGTTGTTGAACCAGACGTATTCGGTGCCCGCGCGGTTGGTCCAAGCCTGTTTGCAGGTCACGGAACAGGTGTGGCAGCCGATGCATTTGTCCAGGTTCATGACCATGCCCATTTGAGCCATAACACGCATCAGTACTGCACCTCCTGTGAACGACGGCGGATGGTGGCAACCATGTCGCGCTGGTTTCCGGTGGGGCCAAGGTAATTGAACGCGTAGGCCAGCTGGGCGTAGCCGCCGATCAGGTGCGAGGGTTTGACCAGCAGCCTGGTTACGGAGTTGTGGATACCGCCGCGCCGGCCCGTCGCCTCGGACTTCGGCACGTCGATGGTGCGTTCCTGCGCGTGGTGGACGTAGACCACACCGGCGGGCATCCGGTGGCTGACGATCGCCCGGGCCACGAGGACGCCGTTGATGTTCACGCACTCCACCCAGTCGTTGTCCTTGACCTGGATGGCGGCCGCGTCGGAGGGGCTCATCCAGACCGTGGGCCCGCCGCGGGACAGTGAAAGCATCAGCAGGTTGTCCTGGTATTCGGAGTGGATGGACCACTTGGAGTGCGGTGTCAGGTAGCGGACCACCACCTCCATGGCCCCGTCCTGGCCGAGCTTCGGCTCACCGAAGAGGCGGTGCATGTCCAGCGGTGGTCGGTATATTGGCAGGGCCTCGCCGATATCGATCATCCAGTCGTGGTCCAGGAAGAAGTGCATCCGCCCGGTCAGGGTGTGCCAGGGCTTGAGTCGCTCGACGTTGATGGTGAACGGGGCGTAGCGGCGGCCGCCCGTTTCGGAACCGGACCATTCCGGCGAGGTGATCACCGGTACGGGACCGGCCTGGGTCTGGGCGAAGGTGATGAACTTTTCTTCGGAGCCTTCGGACAGGTCCGCCAGTTTCCGGCCGGTGCGGACTTCCAAATCCTTGAAGCCCTGCACGGACAGGGCGCCGTTGGTGGTGCCGGAGAAGGCCAGGATGGCCTCGGCCATTTTCGCGTCGGTGTCGATCGCTGGGCGGCCGTCCGCGGCGCCGCCGAGCATCACACCGTTGGAGCGGCTGAGCCTCTCCAACGGGCTGGCGAGTTTGTAGGTGACGTTCTTGACCGTGAAGCCCAGTTTGTCGGCGAGCGGCCCGACGGCGGCGAGCTTGTCCGCGATGGCGGTGTAGTCGCGCTCGACCATGGAAAAGATGGGCATGTTCTGACCGGGAACCGCGGGAATGGACGTGTCCCGCCAGTCCCGGACTATCCCGCCGGGCTGGGCGAGCTGGCCGGGGGTGTCGTGCTGCAGCGGCACGCTGACCAGGTCCCGGCGGACGCCCAGGTGGGTTTTCGCCAGGCGGGAGAACTCCTGGGCCAGCAGGTGGAAAGTGTCGAAATCCGTCTTGGTTTCCCAGGGCGGGTCGATCGCGGGGCTGAAGGCGTGCACGAAAGGGTGCATGTCGGTGGAGGACAGGTCGTGCTTCTCGTACCAGGTGGCGGCCGGGAACACGACGTCGGACAGCAGTGTGGTGGAGGTCATCCGGAAGTCCGCGGAGACCAGCAGGTCCAGCTTTCCTTCCGGCGCCTGCTCATGCCATTTCACGTCCTTGGGCTTAAGCCCTTCGGCGTGGTCTTTCAGGACATTGTTGTGGGTTCCCAGCAGGTTGCGGAGGAAGTACTCATTGCCCTTGGCGGAGGAGCCGAACAGGTTGGAGCGCCACAGCACCAGCGTCCGTGGCCAGTTCTCCGGGGCATCGACGTCTTCGATCGCTGGATTCAGTGTGCGGTTTTTCAGCGCGTCCGCGATGTAGCTGGGGGTGTCCTTCGCGGTGCCGGCAGCGACTGCGGCTTCCGCCTCGTCCGCAAGGTCCAGCGGGTTCCGGTCGAACTGAGGATAGAACGGCATCCAACCGAGCCGCGCGGACTGGGCCAGCGCGTCCGCGGTGTGCATCCCGTCCAGGGCTCCGGTGGAGAGCGGTGACTTCAGGGCGTCCGCGGAGTAGCCATCCTGGCGCCACTGGTCCGTGTGCATGTACCAGTAGCCGGTACCGATCATTGTCCGCGGTGGCCGGGACCAGTCCAGAGCGTTCGCCAGCGAAACCCAGCCGGTAGCCGGCCGCGTCTTTTCTTGCCCAACGTAGTGCGCCCAGCCGCCGCCGTTGCGGCCCATGCAGCCGGTCAGCATCACGAGGGCAAGCACCGCCCGGTAGGTGGTGTCGCCGTGGAACCACTGGCAGATCCCGGCGCCCATGATGATCATGGAGCGGCCCTTGGACTGCTCGGCGTTCCGGGCAAACTCGCGGGCCACCCGGATGCAGGCCTGCGCCGGGACGGACGTGATCTCCTCCTGCCAGGCCGGAGTGTACGGCGTCGAGGCGTCCTCGTAGCCGGCTGCCCAGTCCCCCGGGAGCCCTTCGCGGCCGACTCCGTACTGGGCCAGCATCAGGTCAAACACGGTGGTGACCAGCTGGCCCTCGACCTCGAGGACCGGCACTCCGCGCCGCAACACAGTGCCGGCCCCGCCGGCGTCCTCGAAGCACGGCAGCAGGATCTCCGCGCTTTCCCCGGACACCTCGCGCAGCGACAGTGCCGGCTCGATCCCCGCCAGGTCCAGGTTCCATTTGCCCTCGCCGCTGCCCGAGTAGCGGAACCCCATCGAGCCGTTTGGCACGGCGGGTAGGCCGGTCTTCTTGTCGAACAGGACGGTGCGGAACGCCGCGTCCTCGGCCCCGGACTCCAGAGTGAGGTCCTGGGCGGTGAGGAACTTCGACGGCGTGAGGGAACCGTCGTCGCGCCTTTCCAGCCGGACCAGGAAGGGTAGGTCGGTGTACTGGCGGACGTAGTCGGAGAAGAATGGCACGTCACGGTCGATGAAGAATTCCTTGAGCATGACGTGCCCCATGGCCATCGCCAGCGCGGCGTCCGTTCCGGCCTGTGCGGGGAGCCATTCGTCGGCGAACTTGGTGTTGTCCGCGTAGTCCGGGCTGACCGTCACCACCTTGGTGCCGCGGTAGCGCACTTCGGCCATCCAGTGCGCGTCGGGGGTCCGGGTCACGGGGACGTTGGAGCCCCACATCATGAGGTAACCCGCGTCCCACCAGTCGCCGGATTCCGGGACGTCGGTCTGGTCTCCGAAGACCTGCGGGCTGGCCACGGGAAGGTCCGCGTACCAGTCGTAAAAGGACGTCATCACCCCGCCGATCAGCTGGATGAAGCGGGTCCCGACCGCGTGCGAGACCATCGACATCGCGGGGATCGGCGAGAAGCCTGCGCATCGGTCCGGGCCGTAGGTCTTGATCGTGTTCACGTGGGCAGCGGCCGCGATCTCGACGGCTTCCTGCCAGGAGACACGGACCAGGCCGCCCTTGCCGCGGGCCTGCTGGTAGCGGCGCCGTCGTTCCGGGTCACCGGCGATCTCGGCGAAGGCCAGCACCGGGTCGCCCAGCCGGGCTTTCGCCTCGCGGTACATCTCCACCAGCACGCCCCGTGCGTACGGGAAACGGACCCGGGTCGGTGAGTAGGTGTACCAGGAAAATGCCGCCCCGCGCGGGCAGCCCCTGGGCTCGTATTCCGGACTGTCCGGCCCCACCGAGGGGTAGTCCGTCTGCTGGGATTCCCACGTGATGATGCCGTCCTTGACGTACACCTTCCAGGAACAGGAACCGGTGCAGTTTACCCCGTGCGTGGAGCGGACCACCTTGTCGTGGCTCCACCGGTCGCGGTAGAAAATATCGCCCTTGCGGCCACCCTCCCGGAACACAGCCCTGCCATCGTCGGTCTGGTCCCATTTCGTGAAAAACCGGCCCAGCTTCAACATTGCATCCGAGGCGGGCCCATCGAGCCCCACTACTAAAGGTCCGGCAGCCATGCGCACACACTAAGTGATAGGCTACGTCCCGCGCTAGGGGATGCATGTCGCGATGCTCCTTTTGATGGTCAACCGGCATACAAACGTGCTGTAGACAACATAGCTCGGAGCTTTAGCGGCACCTGATGATTTCGCGTTTGCTGAGGTCTGCCGACGGAGGGCCAAGATGACCACAGATTTGGCTAGCGTTTCCCCGCCTCTATTGGCCAGGTACGCCGAGGCCGGGTGCGCTGCACGCGGTCATTCACTGATGGGAGCGGACAGGGTGCCTAGGCGTTGCGGTATGCATGTATCTCTCCGGTGATTCTTGGTCCCCGCCCTATCCGAAAGCAGATGCCGTCGAGCCGGCCGCGATGCAGTCTAGTCGGAATGCGTTAGAACCGTTCCGGCTGCTCGCCAAAGTTGAAGTGTCGCCCGCTGATCCGCGACGGTTTGATTTCGACATCGAAGTCTTTGAACGTGGGCACCCACGTCTTCAGGTTCAGTGCTTCCGCATCGGCGATCTCCTGGCCCAGGGTAAGCACACGGGCCGTTCCCTTGACCACTACGCTCCAGGCTTCCTCGCTGGTGATGCCGTCGGCTTCGAAGAGCACGTTCTCATTGATAGTGAGATTGATTCCGGGGTTCAACTGGCGAAGGGTGCGGCTCCATTGGAGCCGCACCCGTCGTGCTTCAGATCGCCAACAGCGAAGTCGGCATGCCCCGGTTAGTCGCTGGTGGCGTCCTGCACTTCGCCGACGAGTTCTTCGATGATGTCCTCCAGGAAGAGGACACCGGTGGTGTTGCCCTGGGCGTCGAAAACCCGGGCGACGTGGGCGCCGGTGCGGCGCATGGTGGCCAGCGCGTCCTCCAGTTCGCTGCCGCTGAACGCCGACGCCAGGCGCCGGATCCGCTTGGCGGGCACAGGCTGGCTGAATTGCTCCGCGGACGTCAGGTCCATGACGTCCTTGAGGTGCAGGTAACCCGAGGGCTCGCCGTCCTCGTGGGTAAGGATGTAGCGGGAGAAGCCGTGCTCGGCCACGGCGCGCTGGATGTCCGCCGGCGTGGAGGACGCGGGAAGCAGGACCATCTCGGAAATGGGCACTTCCACGTCCGCGACGGTTTTGGCCGTGAATTCGAACGCCGCTGTCAACGTTCCGCTGGCGTCGGTGAGCATACCGTCCCGGATGGACTGCTCCACGATGTTCGCGACCTCGTCCAGGGTGTAGGCGCTGGTGGCCTCGTCCTTGGGCTCCACCTTGAACAAGCGCAGGATGTGTTTCTGCCTGGTCCTGAATCGTCGCCGTGCCCATAAAAGTTTCGGTACTTCGTTTGGGCCCGTGAGTGCCGATGGTCCTGCCCCGGCACTGTTCTCGGCGGTCAGGAGAGGTCGGGGTCGCCTGCCGGGGGAGCAGCTGCGGTGTTCCGAGGGGTGCGGATGACCTGGCCGGCGAAGGCGAAACCGCCGCCGAATCCGAAGAGCAGGGCCGGGCTGTCCGGGGGGACTTCCCCGGAGCGGACGAGTTTGGCAAGTGCGATCGGGATGCTGGCTGATGAGGTGTTTCCGGAGTGGATCACGTCGCGGGCGGTAATTGCCCGGGGGATGCCGAGCTGGTCGGCAAGGGGTTCGATGATCCGCAGATTCGCCTGGTGCGGAATGAACGCGGCGAGGTCCTCGGGGCGGATTCCTGCCAGTTCGCAGGTGCGGCGTGCCAGTTGCGCTGCCTGTGTGATGGCCCAGCGGTAGACGGTGAGGCCCTCCTGTTCCAGGTGCAGGGAGGGTTCTTCTATTCTAACTGCCTGTGCGAGGGCAGGTATTGAGCCCCAGTGGACCGGCCCTACCCCGGGTTCGTCGGTGGCAGTCAGGAGTGCCGCGCCGGCACCGTCTCCGACCAGGACGCAGGTGCTCCGGTCGGCCCAGTCAGTGAAGGCGCTAAGTTTTTCCGCTCCGATGACCAGCGCCGTGGTCGCGGACCCGGCCCTGATCGCCTGATCGGCGATGGCCATCGCATGGGTGAAACCGGAACAGGCGGCGTTGACGTCGAAAACGGCTGGCGAGCCGGCGCCGATGCTGGCTGAGACCCGGCCTGCGGTGCTGGGGGAGCGGTCCTTGGCCGTGACGGTGGCAACGATGATCAGGTCCAGGTTCCCGGCGTCCATCCCGGCGTGCTGAAGGGCGTCCTGTCCGGCCCGGATGGCCATGTCGGCCACGGATTCGGCATCGGCGATGCGGCGCGTTTCGATGCCCGTCCTGCTGCGGATCCAATCGTCACTGGTGTCCACCATCAGGCTCAGCTCACTGTTCGTCAGGATCCTGGCCGGTTGGTAGGATCCGACGCCGACGACACGGGATCCGCGGACAGGCGGGTCCGGCATACTGCGGGGCAGGGACGGGTTCATGGGTGGCTCCTGGGTCTGTGTGCGGTATGGCATGACGGGCCCGTCAGCGCCGGTGAGTGGGAACGTGTTCGGCGCCGGCATGCCCCAGGGAAGGGGCACTGAGCTGGTGGATGCAGGCTGTGAGTTCTTTGATGCGGGCGGTGAGCCGGGTGAGTTCTTCGTGAGGGGCTTCGGCGGCGGCGGTTTCAGCGGCGACAAACCGGCCAAGCTCCGTGACGAGGTAGAAATTGCTGTCGCCGATCGTCGTGATAGTGGCCACGGCCCACCAGAGGGCTTCGCCGAAAGTGGTGATGTTCGCTCCGGGGGTGTTTTGCTCCACGCTTAGGCGCAGGGGACCGGGCTTACGAGTCGTGTACCGCATGGTTGTTCTCCGCGGAGGGAACGGTGCTGCGCCTGCGGAGCGTGTCGAACAGTTCGCTCAGGCTCATGTTGGCAGCCGCTGCGACGTCGGCGGGGGACATCCGTGCCGCCATTGCCTCGCACATGGCCTGAACGAGCCCGTCGTGAGCCTGGTCGGTCTGGAACTGGATCATTTCCAGCTCCGCCGAAGCGGACCAGATGTTCCTCAGGTATTTCTCCATGGCTGTCCTCCTGTGGGCGGGCGGGTCGGGGATATGGCAGAGACCGGGAGAGGGTCAGACTTCGCTGGCGCGCAGCGCGAACAGGGCGGCGGCCAGGGGCGGGAAGGCCATCAGGATCAGGATGGCCGTGACCAGGGTGTTCCAGGTGAAGATGGGCATCCGCCACATGGTCATGCCCGGTGCGCGCATGCAGATGATGGTAGTGATGAAGTTCACCGCACCAAGGATGGTGCCGAAGCCGGACAGGGCAAGGCCGAAGTCCCATAGATCACCACCGATGCCAGGGCTGAACGTCGTGTTGGACAGCGGCGCGTAAGCGAAGCAGCCGAACGACGCCGCCCCCTGCGGGGTGATGAAGCCGGACACGGGGCGATGAGGGAACCGAAGAGGAAGAACCAGAAGGCCAGGGCGTTCAGCCGCGGGAACGCGACGTCGGGGGCACCGATCTGCAGCGGCAACATGACGTTGGCGAACCCGGCGAACACTGGCGTCGCGAACATCAGCAGCATAACGGTGCCGTGCATCGTGAACAGCTGGTTGTACTGCTCCTTGGTCTGCAGGATCTGCATCCCGGGCTCGAAGAGCTCGGCCCGGATCAGCAGGGCCATCACACCGCCCAGGCAGAAGAACGGGCAGGACGCGATGAGGTACATGTACCCGATGGTCTTGTGATCTGTGGTCGTGATCCAGCTGACGACAGTCTTGCCCTTGGACCTGGGAACCACAGAAACAGGGACCGTAGCGGTGCTGGTGCGTGCTGTCATGACGGGACCTCGCGGTGAGCGTGTTCGGTGGACGGAGACGGGTCTGGAGGGGGCGGGCAGCGGGCCAGAACGACGCAGTCCAGCGCGGGGCGGCGGGAACCTGGAACGGGCCGGGACCGGGTTCCGGCTGATTCAACGTACAGTCCGGCCCTCCGGGCCCAGGCGGCCACCCGGGCGCTGTCGTGCAGCACGGCCGCGGTCCGTGGCACGGGGGCGCTTTCGCGGGGGTCCGCCGGGGCATGGCCGATGTACAGGAACAGCCCGCCGGGGACCAGGCTCCGAGCGCTGCGGGCGATGGTTCCTTCGAGTTCCGGTCCGGGCAGGTGAAGGAAGGCGGCCAGGACCAGGTCCAGGCTCCCCGGGTCAGGGGTGTGGGCGGTGACGTCGGCCACCGACCAGGTGATCAGGCCGGTCACGCCCTCGGCGAAGGCACGTTCGCGTCCGATCGCCAGGGCCTCGGAGGAAAAGTCCATGGCCTGCACGCGCCAGCCGCGGCCGGCCAGCCACACCGCGTGGCGCCCGTCCCCGGCCCCGAGGTCCAGCGCTCGTCCCGGGGCCAGTCCGTTGAGTTCTGAGCGCACCGACGAGCTGGCAGGCGCCCAGCCGTAGTCCGTTTCGGCGTACCAGCGGTTCCAGGCCGGGGCGTCGGCGGGGTAGCCGGGCCGGCCCCGCCCTGCGTGCTTCCACGCCGGCAACGGCATGCCATCCACGCTCATGGCCGGCTCCCATTCGGGCGCCGGGCGGCTGTTCCGTCTGAGCGGCGGCCCGCCCGGTTGTGGAGTCGGAAAACGGCGATCCCCGCGGGGATGCCGACGATCGGGCCGGTCAGTACCACCCCGGCCATCCAGGCCGGGCTCCCGGGCACTGTGACGAGTGCCGGGCCGTCGAGCAGAAGAAGGGCCGCTAGTCCGAAAACCATGAGGTACTGCGGCATGCGGTCCCGTTCCGGCCGGGATTGCACGGGCGCTGTTGACAGCAATGGGTGCTCCATATCATTCATTGCGCGCCGTGGGCATGCCGGGGGCCTCCGCCGTGCCGGCGCCAGGCGCGGCGCCCTGTCCGGGGTTTTGTGCGGCGCGTTCGGCCTGGGCACGGGCAACGTGGCTGCGGGCGTGCTCCACGGCCGGGGGCAGTTCCGCGAAGAGGTGTTTGTGGTGGCGCAGGGATTCCAGGACGCCGACCCGGGTGACCAAGGCCAGGTGGCGGTCCTGAATGCCTTTGATCAGCACGGTGATGTCGCGGCGTTCGAGGGCATTGACGATGTCGGTGATGACCCGGGCACCGGTCGCGTCCAGAACTTGGAGCTGGGACATGCGGATGATGACGACATCGACGTTGCGGATCGTACTGACCCGGTCCAGGACGCGCTCGGCGGCGGCGAAAAACAGGGCCCCGTCAAGGCGGAAGACAGCGATGTGCTCATCCCCGTCCCGGGCGGGGCCGGGGATCTCTTCGCGATGCACGCCGCTGGACTTGACCAGGGCGCGCAGGGCGAAGAAGGAAGCGACGGCGATGCCGATTGCCACTGCCTCGATCAGGTCGAAGGACACGGTGATCAGGGCAGTGACGAAGAACACGACAGTGTCGGCCCGGGTTGAGCCGATCACGCTGCGCAGCGTGCCGAGGGAGACCATACGGGTGGCGGTGACCATCAGAACCCCGGCCAGCGCCGCCAGCGGGATCCTCGAGACGGGACCGGTGGCCAGATAGACCACGGCCAGCAGCACCAGGGCGTGCGTGATGGCGGCCAGCCGGGTCCGGCCGCCGGAGCGGATGTTCACCGCAGTGCGGGCGATGGCCCCGGTGGCCGGCATGCCGCCGAAAAACCCGGATGCCACAGAGGCGAGGCCCTGGCCCAGGAGCTCACGGTCGGCGTCGTAGGGGCCGGTATCGGAGATCGACGCGGCAACCCGGGCCGAGAGCAGCGACTCGATCGCCGCCAGCGCCGCGATGGTCGCCGCCGGTGCGGCCAGGGCGGTCACGGTACCCCAGCCCAGGGCGGGGATTAAAGGGGCCGGCAGGGTGTCGGGCAGGGCGCCGATCCGGGCCACGGGCAGGTCGAGTACCTGGGCGGCGATGCTGGCCACGACGATGGCGACGAGGGAACCGGGGATCTGCGGGTGGATGCGGGGTGAGGTAATCATTATCACCGTGACCAGTGCCACCAGTGCCACTGGGGCCAGGAGTGCGGCGGGGGACGTTGTTGCGAGTCCCTGGAGGGCCGAAACAGCGGCGTTGCTGCTCGGGCCGGCTTTGACGCCGAACGCGGCCGGGACTTGCTGGAGGAAAATGATCATCGCAATCCCGAGGGTGAAGCCCTCGATGACGGGCCAGGGCAGCAACGTCACGACTCTGCCGAGCTTCAGCACCCCGGCGGCGACGACGATGACCCCTGCGAGGACCGCCACGGCTGCCAGGGCCCCGCCGCCGTGCGTGGCGATGACCGGGCCCAGGACCACGACCATCGCCCCGGTCGGGCCGGAAACCTGGATGTTGGAACCGCCGAAGACGGCGGCGACTATGCCGGCGATGACGGCGGTGATCAGTCCGCTGGCCGCTCCGGCGCCGGAGCTGACCCCGAAGGCCAGTGCCAGCGGCAGGGCGACGATACCCACGGTGACCCCGGCGATGAGGTCGCCTTTCCAGGTGCGGGGCAGATCTGCATAGTCCTTCCACCCCGGCAGCAGCGCGCGCGCCGCCGTCAATGCCTTCATTTTGAACTTCCGGCTGCCGCAGTCAGAGGGGACGTGGCGGCTGAATGTTCGAGCTGCTCACGGGTGGCGTGCAGCATCTCGTTGAGCAGCAGCCTCGCCACGGACAGCAGGTCGGCGACCTGCGGGTACGCCAACGAATAGAACATCTGCAGCGCCCGCCGCTCCCCCCGGACCAGATGGTACCGGCGCAACACGGACAAGTGCTGGGACAGGTGCGAGGCCTCCAGTCCCGTCGCCGCCAACAGCTCCGTCACCGACACCTCCGGAGCCTCACACAAGAGCTCCAGCACGCGGATCCGGACCGGGTGCGCCAAGCCCTTGAAAAGGTTGGCCTTCACCTCGTACAACGGTGCCCGGAAATCCGAGAATTCTTCCATGCGTGCCTCCCCGGCCGATCATAATAAACGCTTGCTTGACTACTTTATAGATCCATCATCCAATATAACAGGGGTCGGAGCATCCCGTCCCCGTCAGGCCCGGTTTCCACGGACCGGTCCGCTCCCGTTTCACAGTGCGGAACGCGCCGGCCGGCGGGGGGAGCTGCCTGGTCGGGCTCCGCGAAGGCGACGCGGACCGGAACACGACCAGGCACCTCACGGTCAGTATCCGTAGGGCGCGGCACCGGCCTGACGACCTACGAATTTGGGACCAGCACCCGCACTCTGCACCGCCGCGGCGCCCCGTCCTGCGGGTGTGTTCGTCACGGCGCTCTTCCCGCGGGCCTCCCTGGCCGAGTTCGGGAGGACCTCGGTATCGCTGCCCCTGGTGACGCCGGGAGGCCTCGGGTGATGAGCGGACGCCCCGCGGATTTTTGACGGCACAACCCGGGCGCGGGCACCGTCCGAGACTATGCAATCTCTTTCACCAGGGTACCGACGGGCAACGCTGCTTCCGGGGAGGGATAGCTCGATGCCCAATGTAGGTCGGTGCAGCAGCACCGTGAATGGACCGCGGCCCGCGGGCAAACCCTGACCGACGCAGCGCCGGTGCTCGAAGTGCTCGAATGACTCCTGACGGAGCCGGACCAGACCATTGAAGATCTCGGCTTTTACTTCGCATACGTGCGCCCTGCCGGTCGGGAATTCGGTCCATCGGAACAGTCGCTTTCACTTGGCGATGCGTCACGGCGCGGCATGACGGCGCCCCGGAACGCCGGGCTCAGGAGAACCGGCGGCCCAATATGGACTATTATATAAAATGATGAAACCATCAAATAGTTAAGTGCCTGAAGGAATGTGGCCAACCTTCGAAGGATTCGCAGCCGCTCCTGGACTCTCATCTGCCCCTGACTACGGTCCTCCGATGAACTAATCCATCACCTTCTAAGATCGTCCCCGCCAACGGTACAAAGCGCGGGGGAAGGAAGAGAACCTTGCCAAATTCCACACAGTCCACCGTCATGGATACCGCCCCGGCCGCCCTTGCCCGCCTCTCGGACTGGGTCAGCGAAGTTGCCGGCCTGACCCGGCCGGACAGCATCCACTGGGTCAACGGCTCAGATGCCGAATACCGCACGATCACCGACGGGCTCGTTGCGGCCGGAACCCTGGTCCGCCTGGACGAGGACAGGTTTCCCAACTCGTTTGCCGCCTTCTCCGACCCCAAGGACGTCGCCCGGGTCGAGGAGCAGACCTACATTTGTTCCGAACACGAACGCGACGCGGGCTTCACCAACAACTGGATGGAGCCGGCACGGATGAAGGAGAAGCTGCACGGGCTCTTCCGCGGGGCCATGCGGGGGCGCACCATGTACGTGATTCCTTTTGTGATGGGCCACCTGGACGCGGAGGACCCCAAATTCGGGGTGGAGATCACCGACAGCGCCTACGTCGTCGCCTCCATGCGCATCATGGCCCACACCGGTAACGATGTCCTGGCCAAAATGGTCGAACTGGACGCGGATTTTGTCCCAGCACTGCACTCCGTCGGCGCACCGCTGGAGCCAGGTCAACAGGATGTCAGCTGGCCCTCCAATGACGATAAACGGATCGTCCACTTTCCTGAGGAAAAGTCCATCTGGTCCTACGGTTCCGGTTACGGGGGCAACGCGCTGCTGGGCAAGAAATGCTACTCGCTGCGCATCGCCTCCGCGATGTCCCGTCAGGAGGGCTGGCTCGCGGAACACATGCTCATCCTCAAACTGACCAGCCCCGAACAGAAGGTCTACTACATCTCTGCCGCGTTCCCGTCCGCCTGCGGCAAAACCAACCTCGCACTTTTGAACCCCGCGGTTGCCGGCTGGAAGGCGGAAACCCTCGGAGATGACATCGCCTGGATACGTGTCGGAAAGGACGGGGAACTGCGGGCCACCAACCCGGAGGCGGGCCTCTTCGGCGTCGCACCCGGCACCGGATGGCACACCAACCCCAACGCGATGGACGCCATCGCCAAGGGCAACACCATCTTCACAAACGTGGCCCTCACCGGTGACGGCGGCGTCTGGTGGGAAGGCATGACCCGGGACACACCGGAGCACCTGACCGACTGGACCGGACAGGACTGGACCCCCGCCTCCGGCCGGCCCGCGGCCCATCCCAACTCGCGGTTCTGCACCCCCATCAGCCAGGTCGACATTCTGGCCGATGAATACTACCAACCAGACGGGGTCCCACTCTCTGCGATCTTCTTCGGCGGCCGACGTAAAACAACCATCCCCCTCGTCACCGAGTCCAGGGACTGGACGGGTGGCGTCTTCATGGGATCAACTCTCTCCTCCGAGACGACAGCAGCAGCGGCCGGTCAGGTCGGGGTCGTCCGCCGCGATCCGATGGCCATGCTCCCCTTCATCGGCTACAACGCCGGGGACTACCTCAAACACTGGCTGGAGATCGGCCGGACGGCCAATCCCGCCAGACTGCCCCGGATCTTCCTGGTCAACTGGTTCCGCCGCGACAGCGACGGAAGTTTCCTCTGGCCCGGATTCGGAGACAACTCCCGCGTCCTGAAATGGGCCATCGAACGGCTCGAGGGGACAGCTGCCGCCATTGAAACCCCAATCGGTTTCGTCCCAGCGCTGGATTGCCTCGATATCGAAGGCCTCGACATCACACCCGGACACCTCCGGGCCGCGTCGGCGGTCGATTCGCAGGAATGGGCCCAGGAAATTGACAGCATTGACCAGTGGTATGCCCGGTTCGGCGACTCTTTGCCCCCCGAGCTGCCGGTCGAGCTGCAACGCCTCAAAAACCGCTTCGCCGCCCGACGGGGGACGCCGCGCATCAGCTCCCGCTAGGTTCACAAGAATGCGCCCGAGGTCCGGAAACGTCCCCGCCGGACGCAACCCCTTGGGTTTGCCTGCCGATGCGGCGGCTCGGAAGCGTCCGGACCGCGCCCCACCCGGCCCGGGGGTGTCGGGAAGGATCATCACCGGGCTTCTGCAGCGAAAAAAGACCATAACCACGGGTCATTGCCCGTGCATCAAGGAGACCCTGTGAGTAAAAAGATAAAGGTCGTCGGCTCTATCGTGGAGCTGGACGGCGACGAAATGACGCACATTATCTGGCAGTTCATCAAGGACCGCCTCATCCTCCCGCACCTGGACGTGGACCTGAAGTACTTCGACTTGTCCATCCAGAACCGCGACGCCACCGATGACCAGGTCACGATCGACGCCGCAAACGCCATCAAGGAACACAATGTGGGCGTCAAGTGCGCCACGATCACCCCCGACGAGGCCCGGGTCGAGGAATTCGGCCTGAAGAAGATGTGGGCTTCCCCGAACGGAACCATCCGCAACATCCTGGGCGGGGTGGTCTTCCGCGAGCCGATCATCATCTCCAACATCCCCCGTCTGGTCCCGGGCTGGAACAAGCCGATCATCATTGGCCGCCATGCCTTCGGTGACCAGTACATGGCCACCAACTTCAAGGTCCCGGGTCCGGGCACGCTGACCATGACCTTCACCCCCTCCGACGGCGGCGAAGAGATCAAGCAGACGGTGGTCGTATACCCCGACGGCGGTGGCGTGGCCATGGGCATGTATAACTTCAACGACTCCATCCGCGACTTCGCCCGTGCCTCCTTCGCGTACGGGCTACAGCGGAACTACCCGGTGTACCTCTCCACCAAGAACACGATCCTGAAGGCCTACGACGGCCAGTTCAAGGACCTGTTCCAGGAAGTGTTCGACGCCGAGTTCAAGGATCAGTTCGTAGCAGCCGGCATCAGCTACGAACACCGCCTGATCGATGACATGGTGGCATCGGCGATGAAGTGGGACGGCGGCTACGTCTGGGCCTGCAAGAACTACGACGGCGACGTCCAATCGGATACCATCGCCCAGGGCTACGGCTCGCTCGGTCTCATGACCTCCGTGCTGATGACCCCGGACGGCAAGACCGTAGAGGCCGAAGCCGCGCACGGCACCGTCACCCGCCACTACCGTCAGCACCAGCAAGGCAAGCCCACGTCCACCAACCCGATCGCCTCGATCTTCGCCTGGACCCGGGGCATCATGCACCGCGGCAAACTGGACGGCACCCCCGCCGTCATAGACTTTGCCGTCACCCTCGAAGAGGTCGTCATTAAGACGGTCGAATCCGGCAAGATGACTAAGGACCTCGCGCTTCTGGTGGGCCCGCACCAGAAATGGCTTACCACCGAGGACTTCCTCGCAGCTCTGGACGACAACCTCAAAACACGCCTGAGCTAGCCTCGGAGGAGTTTGCCCGTTCGGTGAAGCTGCTCCGTATCCGTCGGGCTGCACGAGTAAAGGCTCCACGGGTCAAACCCGGCGCTAAGCTGGGCCTACACCCCCGGCGCAAACAGCATTGAATCATTCCAAAGTTGTCTGTGAGTGTGGGCTTAGGCGGTCCTAGGACGTGCAGCGGCGGCTTCGGTCTTACACTTCGCAGACAGCACCGGGAGATGCCATGAAATCACGAGGAGTTGTCCTGGTCATCGAAGATGACCAGGACATTCGAAGTTTGATCTGCGTCATTCTGACCCAGATGGGGTTCGACGTCCATGCTGTCGCTTCGGGTGCAGAGGGCCTAGCCGCTGCCAGGACCCTGCATCCGGTGCTGGTGACGCTGGATCTCGGGCTGCCTGACATCGATGGGCACGAGGTGGCACACCGGATCCGGGACCTGTCAGAAGCCCCGATGCTCTTCGTCACCGCCCACGCCGAGCCCGACGACGAGATGGCCAGCATGGCCTCTGGCGCAGCCGCCTACCTGACCAAACCGTTCCGGCCGAAACAGCTCATGGAACTAGCCGACATGCTCTGCCCGGCAGAAGGGACTGCCCCGGTTTTGTTGACTCCTTGACTTAGCGAGCTTGTGCTCGTGGAAGGATATTGGCCCTTCGGCGTACTCTTCGACGGCTTTGCAAAAAGGAGGCAGTGCCTGTTCGTCAAGCGCAAGGTCAGGGCTGCACGCCCTGCGCCACAGTCAACACCCAGCTGACTGAGCTGTATTGTGCACAATGTGCACACCCTGGGCGTCGGATCGGGTCGGACTGGCTTGGATTGGGGATGTTTCCTTGACTTCCCAGTGTTTGCAAAGGCTGGAGTCCGGTTCGAGTCCCACCTCGGGCACGTTTTCCCATGTCAGAGGCGTTTTTTGCTTCTGATGTGTGTACATTTACCCTCCGCGTGTCCCTCTGAGACCGGCTGCGGAGCGTGTCTGGCGCCGCACGCGCCTATGAAAACTGTGTGGGTGGCGGGCTCAGGACCCTGGCGAGTAGGCCCTCCGTTTGCTGGGATGTGGGGCATTTGTGTTTCCTTTCCGGTTGCTGTGGCGGCCGTAGTTGGTCTGTCACGTATTCATGTCTCGCGGTTGCGCTGATGATATGACCTGGACGAGATTTCTTGAGACCCTTTCCCCGTCAGAACACGGCAGCAACGGCTCGATCCGGGACCACTGATCATCACTCAAAACAGAAGCTCGCGACACCCCTTAAGCATTCAAGCCAGCACCCCACCGATTTAGGAGACACGCCCTGGGCCCGGGAGCAGGAAATCGAGTTCGTCCATGCCGACAAATCTGGTGAAAAGGGCGCCCGCTGCGGTCACTTTGCGGCGGTGGTTCCGGAGGTTGCGAGGTCGATGCCACGGGTTTCCGGGAGGCCGAACGTGGCGAAGAGGCTCACCAGGCTCACGCCGGCCAGAAGCAGCCCGATGGCGGGACTTCCCAGGCTGGCGCCGAGCGATGCCGCCACCAGCGGTGTGATGCCGCCGCCGACGAGCGCTCCGAGGTTGTAGGCCATTCCGGCACCCGTGTAGCGGTAGCGGGTGGCGAAGAGCTCCGGCAGGAAGGCGCCCACCGGACCGTAGATTCCGGCGACGATCAGCAGCGTGCCGGACAGCCCGACTGCAAACGACCAGGTGGTGCCGATGTCGAGGATCGGGAAGAGCAGGAGCGACCAGGGGATCGCCACGACGCACGAGCCAATGATCACGGCTCGGCGGCCGATCCGGTCGGAGAGCATTGCGCTGCCAATAGTTCCTGCTGCGAAGAACATCGCGCCGACGATTCCCAGCGAGAGGATGGTGGGCCGGCTGTGGCCAAGGCCCTCGGCACTTGTGCCATAGCTGCTGAGAAAGGCTGTGCCGATGTAGAAGAAGGCAAAGAGCATCATGGTGGAGGCGCCGCCCAGGAGGATCTGGCGTGGCTGGTTTCGCACCGACTCCCACACGGGCAGCTTGCGGGGCCCGGCCGGGACGGCGCTCGAGTTGCTGGCCTCATTGAAGACCGGAGTCTCTTCGATCTTGAGGCGGATGTAGAGACCGATCATAACGAGCACTGCACTTCCGATGAAAGGAATGCGCCAGCCGTACGTGAGGAATGCCTCCGACTTGTCGCCGAGTGACAGATTGATGATGAGGAAGGTTGCACTCGCGAGGGCGAAGCCAATTGACGGGCCCAGTTGGGGGAAGGCTGCGAAGAGGCCCCGGTGTTTGGGCGGGGCGTACTCGGCGGCCATCAGTGCCGCGCCGGCCCATTCGCCGCCGACAGCGAATCCCTGAAGAAAGCGGAGAACAACGAGGATGATCGGCGCGGCGATCCCGATTACGCTGGCGTCGGGCAGCAGCCCGATAGTGACGGTCGCGATGCCCATGATGAGCAGTGTGCTGACGAGCGTTTTCTTGCGCCCCAGCCTGTCACCGAAGTGGCCGAACAGGACGGCACCAAGGGGGCGCGAGACGAAGGCCACGGCAAAGGTTCCGAATGAGGCGAGAGTGCCGGCGGCCGGGCCGAGCGCCGGGAAGAAGACCTGGGGGAAGACGAGGGCGGCAGCCGTACCGTAGATGAGGAAGTCGTAGAACTCGATGATGCTGCCCATCGAGCTGGCGACGGCGACCCTTGCCATCGAGGTGGGGCGCGGACTGGACTGGTTCGCAACCGGTGCGAGGCTTCCGAGCATGCGATATCTCCTTTGACATCGGTCGTCGAAACGAGGTTTGTTTCGACGCGAAGATGTCATCGTGCCAGCGCCGTGCGTTCGCCACCACCTCCCGATGGAGGTGTTTTCGCGCCACCGGTCAGGGCAAAAGGCGGAGCCGGCGTGCGGCCACAACGGCCTCCGCACGGCTGTGCGCGTCCAGTTTCGCCATGATCGACTGCATGTAGCTCTTCACGGTGACTGCCTTGAGTGAGAGCCGTTTGCCGGTTTCGGCATAGGAACAGCCGAGCGCCACTTGGGCGAGCACATCCGTCTCCCGTCGGGTGAGGTGCGGGACGCCGGCCGGCGCCGCGTCGGAGCCCTCGAGCCGTGCGGTCACGGCGAGGATGCGCTGGGCGAGCTCGGGATCAGTCGTGGTGCTGGCCACCGAGAGGAGCTCGGCATGCGCGAGCCGGACGGTCTCGATGAGGTTCCGGTCCGGTGGCTCCGCGGCCAGGCTTTGGACGACTCGGAGAATCGCGACCCGGTGGTCCACCTCGTCCCGAATGGCCAGTTCCCGCGAGATCCTCGAGGCGCCAGCGCTGAGTTCCGTCACCACGCACTCGCCGATCGATGTGCGCTCCCGCGTTGCCGCGTAGAGGACACACCGGGCGCGGCCGTCGACGAGGATGGGGAGCGCCACCATGGTCCGCAGCCCCTCGATGCGTACGGCGTCGTCGTGATGATGAGTGATGCTGTCGGAGTCGAAGTAATCGGCCACCCCGACCGTGCGCGCCTGGGAGAGGGCCCGCCCGCCCACGCCCTCGCCGGGCTGCACGCTGAGGTTCTTCAGACCGTGCGTCGTCGTGCCAAAGAACTCGGTGATGGTGAGCTCGGTGCGATTGACGAGGCCAGCGAAGAACACGGCTGAGCCAGTCCGGGCTGCGGTTTCCCGGATCGCCCGCTTCAGCAGGTCGCGGTCGCTCGGACGGTAGACGTCGTTGTCATGCCCTGTCATAGGGCCCTTCTCCGGTTAGATTGAGCAGCAGGATGGAGCAGCAAGATGGAGCAGCTGGATGGAGCAGGCTAGACGGAGCGGCCGTCGAGCTTGTCCTGGATGCGACGCGCCAGCTCAGCAGTGGGTGTAGAGCGGGGAAAGACGGCCACAACCAGGTCGTCCCCAGCCGGGACGGATGCGGGGTCGCCCTGCGGCAGTACCCCGAACATACGCCGCACCGCCAGCAGCTCGTGTTCCAGGTTCTGGAGGGAACCGCGGGCGGAGTCCAGCATCATTTCGCGCAGCACATAGTTATGGGTTGAGGTGACAGCAGCGGCGAATCGGATTGCATCAAGAGTTGATATGCCCGGCAGTGCCTGGCGAAGGTAGTCCGAGAAAAGCCGTTCATAGCGGGAGACCATGATCGTTTCCCGGTCCCGCAGCGCGGGCACCGCCTGCACCACGTGGTAGCGCTTTTGGGACAGCTTCCGGCGTTCGGAAAATTTCACGAAGACCAGCTCTGCGGCCTGGCACACAGCCTCCCAGGGATCGGGATGGCTGGCTGCCAGGTAGCCCGTCAGCTCGGCGAGCAGGGCTTCGTGGTCCGCAAAGATCACGTCTTCCTTGGCGCGGAACTGACGGAAGAAGGTGCTGCGGGAGATTCCGGCAGCGAGGGCAATATCGTCCACGCTGGTCGGGTCGTAGCCATTGTCGGTGAACAGATCCAGCGCGGCCTCGGCCACGCCGGAACGGAAATTAGCCACTGATGCCATCCCGGTACAGTAGCAGCGCGTCACCCTGTCCGCCGCCGCCGCAAAGCGCGACCGCGGATTTGCCACTCCCGCGCCGCATCAGTTCATGGACGGCCGAGACCACCAGCCGCGCTCCGGAGGCGCCGATCGGATGTCCGATGGCAATGGCACCGCCGTTGACGTTCACCTTGTCCAAACCGAGGCCCAGGGCCGCTGCGGAGTGCGCCACCACCGAGGCGAATGCCTCGTTGATCTCCACGAAGTCAAGGTTCCCTGCCGTCCAGCCAGCGCGGGCCAGGGCCGCGGCGATTGCCTGCGCCGGTTTGTCCGGCAGTGTTGTGTCGGGCCCGGCGATCTGCCCGGCGGGCCCGACGACGGCCAGCACCTCGAGCCCGTGGGCGTTGGCGTACGCGCGGGTCACCAGCACGACGGCGGCGGCGCCGTCGCTCAGCGGTGAAGCATTTCCGGCGGTGACTGTTCCCTCCGCGGTGAAGGCCGGCTTCAGCGCGGCCAGCACCTCCTGCGTGGATTGCGGGCGGACGCCCTCGTCATCGCTTACCAGTACGGGCGCGCCGCGCTTCTGCGGCACCGAAACAGGGACGATTTCGGCGCTGAATCTTCCCCCGGCCCGGGCCGCGGCTGCCCGCTGGTGGGACAGCGCCGCGATAGTGTCCTGCGCTTCGCGGGAGAGCTGAAGGTCCGCGTTGGCGCGGTCCGTGGCAATGCCCATGAGCTCCTGGTCAAAGGCATCCGTGAGCCCGTCATGGCCGGCCGAGTCCACGGCCGTGATGCCGCCGTAGAGGTAGCCGGCGCGCGAGCCGGTGAGCAGGTGCGGCGCCTGACTCATGGATTCCTGGCCGCCGGCGACCACCACATCCGCCTCGCCCAGTTTGAGCAGCCTGACGCCTTGGATGATGGCACTCAGCCCGGAGAGGCAGACCTTGTTGACGGTGACGGCGGGGGCGCTGAGCGGTATTCCTGCCGCGACGGCGCTTTGCCGCGCGGGGTTCTGGCCCGCGCCGGCCGTCAGGACCTGGCCCACAATGACCGCGTCGACGGACGCCGGTCCGATCCCGGAGCGTTCCAGGGCCGCGGCGATGGCCGCGGCGCCCAGCTGCACAGCGCTTTGTGATGCCAGCTGGCCCATCAGTTTTCCTTGAGGGGTGCGGGCCGCGCCCACAACAACTATGTCCTGGCTACTCATTTGGTGGGTTCCTTGCAGGGGACGGGGGTGCTGAGGTCCAGGGCACGTAGCCGCGACTTCAGGACTTTGCCGGTGGAGTTGTGGGGGAGCTCTTCGGGGAAAAGGATCCTGTCCGGAACCTTGAATCCTGAGAGCAGGCCCTTGACGTGCGAGCGGATCTCCTCGGCCGTGACCGAGCTGGAGCTGCTGCGGATGACAAAGGCCACCGGGCGTTCGCCCCATTTCTCGTGCGCGACGCCGATCACGGCCACGTTCAGCACTGCCGGGTGGCTCATGATGGCTTGCTCCACCTCAATTGTGGAGATGTTTTCTCCGCCGGAGATGATGATGTCCTTGGCCCGGTCTTTGAGCTGGATGTAGCCGTCGGGATGCATCACGCCGAGGTCGCCGGTATGGAACCAGCCGCCGCGGAAGGCGTCGGCCGTGGCTTCGGGATCCTTGAAGTAACCGAGCATCACGTTGTTACCCCGCAGCACGATTTCGCCCAGCGTTGCGCCGTCGGCCGGGACATCGAGCATGTCCAGGTCCACGATGCGCGCCGTCTCGGCCTGCAGCATCCCCACCCCCTGGCGGGAGATCTTGACGGCCCTGTCCTGGGCGGAAAGATCATCCCACTCGGTTTGATGCTCACAGATCGTGTACGGGCCGTACACCTCGGTCAACCCATAAACGTGGACCACGCTGATCCCGATTGACTCCAGGGACGTGATGATCGCGGGCGACGGCGGTGCGCCCGCCGTCGTGATGCGCAGCGGCACCTTCAGCTCGTGGGCCTGGGGTGCGCCGGCAATGATGCTGCAAACCGTGGGGGCGCCACAGAGGTTGGTGACTCCGAGAGTGTCGATGGCGTCCCAGACGGCGTCGGCGCGCACTGCTCGCAGGCAGATGTGGACGCCTGCGGCCGCCGTCACGGCCCAAGTGGTGCACCAACCGTTGCAGTGGAACATCGGAAGGGTCCAGAGGTAGCGCGTGTCGCCGGTGAAGTGATTGTGGAAGGTTTCCCCGAGCGAGTTCAGGTAGGCACCGCGATGCGAATACAGCACGCCCTTGGGCTTGCCCGTGGTGCCGGAGGTGTAGTTGAGCGTGATCGGGGCGCGTTCGTCCTCCACGCTCCACGGAAGATCTGCGTCCTGGTGTCCGGACGCGGCGAGGAAGTCTGCGTACTGCGTCGTGCCGATGCCTGCCGGGACCTCCGGATACGGGATGGTGCTGTCAGGCACTTCGATCACCTCAGCCAGTTGTGTCAGGCCCAGGTCCATTCCCGCCACGGTGGCCAGCAGTTCCGAATCGGCAAACAGCAGCCTGGCTTCGGAATGCTCCAGGATGTATTGGAGTTCCCGGGCGGACATCCGCGAGTTCAGGGCCACCAGGACGCCGCCGGCCATGGGGACGGCGTAATGGGCAATCAGCAGTTCCGGCACATTAGGACAAAGGAAGGCCACCCGGTCACCGGGCTGGATCCTGCTCTTGATCGCTTTGGCCAGCCCCTGGGCTTCGGCAGCGAAGTCCAGGTAAGTATAGGAGCGGTCACCGTGGATGATCGCCGTTTTCTGTCCGAACACCTCGGCGGAGCGCTGCAGGAACCGCAGGGGGCTCAGTGGGGTTTCATTGGGAAGCTCAATTGTGGTCATGGCGAATCCTTAGGCGAAGGCGCTTTGTCCGGTGACATCGCGGCCGATCAATAGGGTCTGAATGCTCTGCGTTCCTTCGTAGGTATGGATGGATTCAATGTCGAGAAGGTGCCGGATCACGTGGTTTTCCAGCAGGATGCCGTTGCCGCCCAACATGTCGCGGGCAATGGACGCCAGCTCGCGGGCCTTGCGGGTGTTGTGGTACTTCGCCATCGAGGCCTGGGTGGGGCGCATCTCGCCGGCCGCATCAAGCTCCGCGAGGTGGAAACAGTGCAGCTGCATGCTGGTCAGCTCCGAGAGCATGTACGCCAGTCGCTCCTGGACAAGTTGGAACTTTGCCAGCGGCTTGCCGAACTGTGTCCGCTGCGTGGCATAGTTCAACGCGGCTTCGTAGACGGCGGTGGCGTGGCCGAGAGCGGACCAGGCCACCCCCAAACGCGTGGCAACAAGGATTTCGGACGTGTCCTTGAAAGTGCGGGCACCGGGGAGAAGATTGGCCTTTGGAATGCGGACGTTGTTGAGCTTGATCCGGGCCTGGTGGATTGCGCGCAGCGAGGCCTTTCCAGTGATGGTTTCGGCCTCGTAACCCTCCCGGTCCTGTTCCACCAGCAAACCGCGGACATCGCCGTCGTCATCGCGTGCCCAGACCACCGTGACATCGCCTACGGAGCCGTTGCCGATCCACTTCTTCTCGCCATTGAGGACGTAGTCCTCCCCGTCGAGCGAGGCGGTGGTTTCCAGTGCCACGGAATCGGATCCGTGGTCCGGTTCCGTTAGGGCGAAGGCGCCGAGCTTTTCGCCGCGGGCCAGCGGACCGAGCCAGGTCCGGCGCTGGGTGTCGGAGCCAAAAAGGGCAATCGACCGCAGTACCAGGCCGCCCTGCACTGCGATGACAGTGCCCAGGGAACCGTCCCCGCGGGAGACCTCCATGTTGACCAGGCCGGCTGCCAGCGCGGACATGGGCTCCAGGCCCTGTACGTCAATGCCATCGGCCAGGAGGTTCATGGTGCCCATCCGCTTCGCCAGGTGGGCGGGGAACTCGGCCCGTTCCCAGTAGTCGTTCATCTGCGGCAGGGCCTCCGCGGTGAAATCCCGGGCACGCCTCCACGCTTCGCGGTCGGGTGCAGAAATGTTGGCGAAGACGGAGTAGTAGTCCGTGTCCAGCGGTTCAGCGACGTCATAGTCGGGCATGGGCTTACATCCTTTTTTGGGGAGGAACTGAGAAATGGCGCGGAGGTGGCGGCGCTTGTTTGAGGCGGGCCGCGCGGCCCGGGCTATCAGGCGAAGCCGGACCCGGGGTGGAAATCCCTACCCCACACACGCCGGGAGGCGCCGCTTTGGTCTAGCAGCGGGGTGAGGCCCCCCAGACGCTGGGGGAAGTTGGCGCCCAGCAGCATGCACAAATCCACTTCCGCCGGACCGGCCACCACTTTTTCGGCGAGCATCAGGCCCACCTCCTCGGCCAGGGCGTCAAGTATCCGTGCCCTGATGGCCTCCGCGTCCCGTGCCGGCACTGAACCTCCGGCATCGGCAGACGGCAGCAGGGCGGCCGCCTCGGGAAGCACCGTGCCGGACTTAGCCAGGTAGCCGCGCAGCCGGGCATCCGCAATGGCTGCCAGGCTGCTGCTGACATAAAACCGGTCAGGGTAGGCGGCGTGCATGGTCTCGCAGATGTGCAGCTGGACGGCGGGTCCGATGAAACCCAGCAGCGTCAGCGGAGTCATGGGTAGCCCGAGCGGGTCCAAAGTATGGTCCGCCAGTTCGATATCCGTCCCGTCATCAATGACCTGCAGCAGTTCGCAGAACAGCCGCGTCAGGATCCGGTTCACCACAAAGCCCGGCGTGTCCGTAACCAGGACCGCACGCTTGCCCAGAAGCCGGGCAAGCGAACACGCGGTGGCGACGCTGACGTCGTCGTTGTTTTCAGTGCTGATGATTTCCACGAGCGGCAGCACAGCCACCGGATTGAAGAAATGCAGTCCCACCAGGCGTTCCGGATGGGCCAGGCCGTGGCCCATCGCCGTCACGGAAAGGGACGACGTATTCGTCAGGAGCAGCGCATCAGTGCGCAGCAGGGGCTCGATCTCCGCGAGGACGGCGCGTTTGACGGCCAACTCCTCGAACACCGCCTCGATGACCACATCGCAGTCCTGGTACTCGCGCTTATCCACGGTGCCGCGGACAAGACTTCCCAAGTCGCGGGCCGCCGTTTCGCTGAGTTGCCCCCGGCTCACCAGCCTCTCCAAGTGCCCGGCGATCGAGCCAAGCGCGCCATCCACCTTTGCCTGGGAAAGATCCGTGATCAGGACAGGAACGCCGAGCTGTTTGGCAAAAACAAGGGCAAGCTGGCTCGCCATGAGCCCGGCCCCGATTACGCCAACACTTCGGACGGGGCGCGGATCGGCGCTGGGTGCGCCCGCCGGCCGCTGCCGCTGAGTGTCCAGTAGGGCCGCGGCATACGTCTGCGCCGATTTTCCGGGCGACTTGCGGTCGACGGCAGCGCCAGTGAGTGAGGCAGTTTCTACGACATTGTCAGGAACCATGTCACCGTTCTACATTGAAACTGAGTGTCAAGTCAACTGATACTCAGTTTCAGTAGGCGTTTGTGGCCTTGGTAAGGGCTGGGTTTGGCGCAATGATCTCCGAGATAGTTCCCTTTCTGTGCGCCTCAATTCGGGGCTGATGTCGCAGTAGTGCGAGACTAAATCGGGGCTATGCGAGACAATGGGAACGGCGGCCGCCACGTGCAACAGTGAGAGCAGTCACATTGGCCGGACGTCTGTTCAGCCGGTGTGGACTGTAAGTCTCAATGAGGAGGAACGATGGGTAACGAAGCCGAAACTCCGGAAGCAGCGGCGTCCGTGGACTTCGAACAGGTCCAGTCGACAGAGCGGTTCCAGGAACTGCGCAAACGTCACCGTAGCTTTGTTTTTCCCATGGCCATTGCATTCCTGCTCTGGTATTTCGCATACGTCCTGCTGGCTGACTACGCCGTCGAGTTTATGTCCACCAAAGTGTGGGGCAACATCAACATCGGCCTGATCCTGGGCCTGCTGCAGTTCGTCTCCACGTTCGCCATCACCGGCTGGTATGTCAGCTACTCCAACCGGAAACTGGACCCCATCGCCGCCGAAATCCGCCACGAAATCGAAGGCCACGAGTTCGACCAATCCGGTAACCGAGTGGATGGAGCGGCGCAGTGAGAGGGACCCGGTTCGTGTGTGAGAAGCCGTGTCTTACGGCTTGAGAGGCGGAATCCCGGCTTTTCCGGGAGGCTGTCATTTCGCCTTGGAGCCCCTCCATAGATGATGGGAGCGGTGGCTGCTTTCGGCATGCAGCACCAAGACGGGGCAGTCCGCGTGGGCAACACACGCAGAGCTCACGGAGCCGAGGTGCATGCCAAGGAAACCCCCGTGGCCCCGGCGTCCAACCACCAGCAATGAAGCGTCGGCCGCCGCTTCGACGAGCTTCGCCGCAGCCGGTCCGCGGACCAGTTGCGAGGTCATGCTTTCCGGAGTCTCCTCACCGAACGCCTTTTCCAAGGCGTCCGCAAGAGTCTTCGCCGCAGCCGCTTCAAACCGGGCGAAATCGGGTGGAACATATCCGGCGTAAATCTCTGGAAAATCCCAACAGGCAATAGCGACAATGGTGGCGTTCAGGGCCGGAGCCAGCTGTGCCCCCAGACGGAGCGCCTGGATGGACGATTCCGAACCGTCCACACCGACAAGAACCTTTGCTTCCGCATCCATGATCATTCTCCCTCGAAGGTGAATCCCCTGGTTGTTCCTAGTTTGCAGCTCCCATTAGCGGTAGCTGTGTGCCGAGCATATGCGCACCCGCAGGCGAACGGAACTGCCTACGGATGTTTCTCGGGTCTGTCCGGGAATCCGATGCTATTTAGGTCCAATCACCGAAGTAGCCGCATGGGCTAAAGCAGTGTCCACCGGTCCGTCCGAACCGTGTAACCACTCGCCTTATCGACAAATTTGCGGGAGCAGGAGCCTTGAGCTGCTATCCAGAGACCGGATGAGTCGGGCATGACATCTTCCCCCTGGAGAGCAAGGTGTGCAGCGTGGACGCATGCCTGTGATGGGACGTGAAGTGGGCAAGAAGGGGTGTGCACATTGTGCACGCCCTGGGCCCCTCCTTCTATCGCTGTGGGCTGATGTCGTTTCGTAGTTATTCATAGTGGGCCACGACTGGAGCTACATGACCGGGACGGTGCTGGGGGAGTGGTTGCCCTTGGCCCGTTGCTACGTAGAAACTCGAGGAACTGCCTGAGCCGGAGAAGCTTCCGCGGCTGCTGCCATAGCCCGTGGTTCCGCCGCCGCCCCTGGCAGAGCTGACGCTGCCCACGCCTGCGTTCAGGCCGGAGTTGAAGGCGGGAACAGAGAAGAAATAGTAGGACGGGTAGACGGTGCCGAGGATGCTGGGTTCGTAAGTCCCCTTACGGTGGCGGTCCGTGCCTTCCGACGCGTTCTCCATCTCCGTGCGCATGAGCTTTGCTTCGCGGTCGGTCTTGGTAAACCCTCGATCACGGTTTCTGCGTGGTTAATCAGGAGAACTGAAAGATGGCTCCGGCCGTCGCGCAACCGGTCCAAGGCAGTTTCCGGTGTGATCGTGCCGTCCGCGAGTTCTGCGGCCAGCGCTCGATCTCGGGCAGGCTCGCGTCACGGAAGGACCTGAGGTCCGCGGCGGTGGCGGAGTCACCTTGCCCGTGACGTTTGCTGAGCAGTTGCTCCACGCCCGCCAGATCGCTGCGGAAGGGGCGCCAGCTGCCGGTCCCAAGCTGAGGGCCAGGCAGTGAAATTGTTGAGCAACGCGTTGCTGTCGGCAATGACGTCGTCCAGGGCGTCCAGTTCCGCCGCCGCATCTGCGTACTCCCGCACCAGCTTGAGGTTCGACCGGCGGCCCAAGCCCGGCGGCCCACTTCTGCCCGTCGGGACTGATCCAGTCCGGGTGTTCCTCGCGGGCGAACCTGAGAACCTCCTCGTTCGGGTTGTCCGCGGCGCTCCCGTTATAGGTATACACAGCCACCTTGGTGGGCTCATGGAACTCGATCGCAGTGATGGCCGGGACGAGGGTGTTGCGGTCAAGAACTCCTGCCCGGTCGTCAACAACGACGACGTTGATCGGCGCGAGCCCGAGGGCTGCAGCGCAGCCGACAAGCAGCAGCGCAAACACTAAGAGCACAAGGAACTGGCCGCTTCCGTGAGGTAGGAATTGGCTGTAGCCGTATCGCCGTCGATGACCGCGGTGCTGTAACGCTGGACCACTCCCTGGGGTGTCGACCCGTCCAGTGCCTCTGTCTGGCCGCGTGTAAAAACGACTGCCAGTGCCACGATCACCAACAGCGCAATTGCGGAAAGGATGGCGATGAGAATCCGGTCGGGTTTTCTCGTCGCAGCGTTCATGCCGTCACTATGGCGCACCAGCAGCCCTTGTATGTGTCTTCCGGCCCTGAGCCGGCATTCTCACAGAATTTCGACCTGCTGCGGGGCACTGCGACCCAGCCGCAGCAGGAGGAAGCCAAGTTCAGCCATCCCCGGCGGCAAAGTAGGCGGCTTGGAGAATGCTGAAGGGCACGAACACCAGCTGTGTAAAAATCCAGATCAGGATCGACGGATGAGCCGAATGAATTTGGCGTTTCCTGTGCCTCGACTGCTCCTATGGGTCCTGCGAATACGTCTCAGGAGTAGGGTTTGCCCTAGTCGACGAAGGGGTCAACATGAGCTACAAATATCGAACCGTCCGCGTTCGCGGTACCGGGCTGGTTGGAACAATCGCCCGGAAGCATGGAAGCGGACCTGACATCTACGAAACGTCCAAAGACCCGAACACGTCAGTGGTTCCGGTGTTCTTCGAGGCAACTGGCGAGGTCCGTTTTTTCGACAGGTCAATGCTTGAGGACGTCGTGGCGCCTGTCAGTTAGCAGCGAAAGGACAGCAACGGTCATGGGTGTGGAAGCCTATCGGCACTTGGCTATGAAGCCAGAGCCGGTGGCGCGGTTCCACCCGCTGATCGACGGCAACAACGCACGGCGTGGGCTCTCCGTTAACGCCCACCGCCATGATTTGAGTACCGCTGTAGCTGAAGCTCGCGTCGCCGCGGCCGCGAACCGTGCGGTTGAGGCCGCCATAGCGGCATCTGCGCGAGGGTTGGGGGCTGGAAGACGGAATGCCCGAGGGTACGTTCAGCTGCCATCCTTGGCCGCGTAACCGAAATACAACGACGAAACTGTCTCAAAAACTTGACGTGCGCATGCTCTATGGAATGGGCAGATGAGGCACCAGCCAAGAGCGTCTCCCGACCACCTGAATTGTCTCGGGCCCTCTCCCTGGACAACGTCGGGTGGCCGCCAACCGCATACCCTAATAACCGACGGAAGTCACCTCCGCCTGTTCCACCGGACCGACGCGTAGACCACACTCCGGACTCGAGGGACGCATTCCGCCGGGTAACCTGCATCACCCGTCGCGTCAACAGGGCGTCTAGAACCAGCACGGGGCAGGAATATCTTACGAATGAAGCGCAAAGTTACGTGGACTGGTCGCCACGGTGACGGTCCGGGGTGCTTGGAAGGACAGGAGTCTGATCCAATCGGGCTGGTGGTCCTGCAGCTGCACGTCCGTCAGTGCAGTGGCAGTCTCCTGGACAACTATGGCGGCTTCCAGTTCGGCGAGCTTGGCGCCGAGGCAGCGGTGGATGCCGGAGCCAAAAACAAGGCCGTAGCCGGCGGATTTCCCGTGCCGGACCGCCTCCGAAGGCATGGACTGGCTCTCGAGTGCGGCCGGTGACGTGATGTGGTTGCCGCTCAGTTCGAGGAGAATTTCGGTGCCGGCAGGGATCAGATCTTCGCCGAGGTTCGTGTTGTGGGCTGCCACCCGGCGCCACGTGGGCACAGATGATTCCGTGGCCAGCACGTGCCGGACCATGGCCCCGGAGCCTGTTTCGGTGGCCGCGTCCTTCCAGCCCACGGGCGTGGACCCTTCCAGGAGCCGGAACAGGATGGTGCTGATCAGCTGTGTGGTGGTTTCCTGTCCGGCGATCAGCAGAAAGTAGCCCAGCGAACAGATCTCCGGCGTGGACAGACCGTGGTCGGCCAGGGATTTGAACAGGTTCCGGCCGGGGGCCGTCAGGGATTCCTTAACCAGCTTCCGCAGCCAGACGTAGAAGCCTGCGGCGCTGTGGGCCAGTTCGAGTTGCCGGTCCCCGTCGGGCCAGCCCCAGAACAGCTCCATGGAGTCAAGACCCCACCGCTTGAGGTCCGCAAGATCCCGGACGGGCAGTCCGAGGAGTTCGAGCATGACGACTGCTGGGGGAAAAGCCGCGACCGCCTGAACGAGGTCCACTTGGCCGGAAGAGTCGAGTTGGTCCGCGGCGTTCCGTGCCGCTTCCTGGGCCAGTTCCCGGATCCGTGGTTCCATGGCGGCGACTGTGGCGGGGGTGAAGAAGCCCGCCACGACCTTGCGGATCCCCGCGTGCGTGCCCGTGTCGTTGCTCGCCAGCACAGGCGGCAACGCAAAGCCCACGCGCTGCAGCACCCGCAGGGCCGGTCCTTCCAAGGGCGTGACCGCGACCAGGGCATTGCCGGGGCTGAAGTCGGCAGGACGGTGCAGTACCTCACGGACGGCGTCCGGGTTCCGCACGACGAGGTACGGGCACCGCGCCTGGCCGGCGCCGGCAGTCTGTCCCGGGGCCTCTGTCGCTGCCGGTCCCGCCGCCACCGGCGTCTCCGCGGGGCGGGCGGTGATCATCGCCGGGTTCATGCGGGCAGGCCGTTCAGCCAGGCAGTGGCTCCGGCACGGAAATCCGCCGGCGACAGATCCGCCGCCTGCTCGGGCAGGGTGCCGAGCAAGGGCACCCCCAGCGATCCGAGCACGTGCCGGTTGCTGTGGTGCACAACGTCCGGGAAGAGTGGCCAGCTGCCGAGCACCACCCCAAGGACCTGCAGGTCCCGCGCGTCCAGCGCTTCGAGCGTCAGCGCGGTGTGGTTCAGGGTGCCGAGGGCCGGCCGGGCGACGAGCACAAAAGCGGCCGCCAGGAGTGATCCGAGGTCCGCCAGGGTGCCGCCGTCGGAATCCAGCTCCACCAGCAGGCCGCCCGCGCCCTCAACCAGGACGTGGTCGTGGGACGCTGCGAGCTCGTGGACCTTCTGGGCGTGCGCAGCCAGCGTTGGGAGCGGCGTTCCGTCGAGGGCTGCTGCGGCGACGGGGGCCAGCGGCTGCTGCAGGACGACCCCGGTTTCTGCTGTCACGGCGCCGGCGAGCCGGACAATTTCGGCGGCGTCGGAATCGCCGTCGGCTGCTCCTGACTGGCACGGTTTGTAAACTGCGACGCTGCGCCCCGTCCCGTGGAGGACGGCGGCGAGGGCCGCCGTCGTGATGGTTTTTCCGACGCCGGTGTCCGTACCGGTGACCAGGATGATGCCGGGCAGGTTCATGGAAGTTCCTCCAAAATGCCACGCAGCACTGCGCAGCTGTCTTCGATTTCCGCGGGGGTAAGGGTGGCACGGGCGGTGAGCCGCAGCCGTGAAATCCCGTCCGGAACGGACGGTGGGCGGAAGCAGCCGATCCGGACGCCGGCAGTCCGTGCCGCCTCGGCAGCTGCCAGGGCTGATGCGGCGGACGGCATAGCGATGGACTGGACGGCCCCCGCCGTTTGCTCGACGGCGGCCCGGTCGGCCGCTGTCTGCTCGACGGCGGCGCCGCGGGCTGCAAGGGCAGGGCCAAGCCCGGCGGCCACCGCTGCCGCGTTGCTTCCGACGGATCCGGCCCGCCACGGCTCCTCCCGGATGATCCGCACCGCCGCGAGGGCTGCGGCGGCGGAGGAGGGCGCGAGCCCGGTGTCGAAGATGAAGCTGCGTGCCCGGTTGAGCAGGTGTTCCCGCAGCAGGGCGGATCCCAGGACGGCTCCGCCCTGGCTGCCCAGGGCCTTGGACAGCGTCGCGGTCACGATCACGTTCGGATGCCCGGCGAGTGCGGTGCCGGCCACCGAGCCGCGGCCCTGGAAGGTGCCGGTGCCGGTGACGCCGAGGCTGTGCGCTTCGTCGATGAGCAGCACGGCGTCGTGTTCCTCGGCCAGGGCCAGCAGGGCGGCGAGCGGGGCTTCGTCGCCGAGGACGCTGTAGAGGGATTCGACGGCGATCAGTGCGCGCGGTTCCGGCCGGCTGGCAAGCAGGCGGCCGGCCTCCTCCACGCTGTTATGGGTGAACGATTCGGTGCGGGAGCGGCTGAGCCTGAATCCGTCGATCATGGAGGCGTGGCAGTGTTCGTCCGCGACGATCAGAGTCCCGGGGCCCCCGAGCGCCGTGATCACGCCGATGTTGGCCAGGTAGCCGGAGGAGAACACCAGCGCCGTTTCCATCCCCGCCAGCATGGCCAGTTCCTGCTCGAGGTCCAGATGCAGCCGTGTGGTTCCGGCCACCAGGCGCGAGGACGTGGCGCCGGCGCCCCACACCGAAGCGGCGGCCGCAGCAGCCCCGGCAACCCGAGGGTCCGCCGCGAGGCCAAGGTAGTCGTTGCTAGCAAGGTCGATGAACTGCTCGTCCGCGGCTCGGGGGAGCGGGCGGCGGACCAGGCCCCGGCGCTCCCGGACCGCGGCCTGCCGCTCGAGCCACTGGATCATGGAGCTGCTCATGCCGCGCCTCCCGCCCGTGCCGGGACGCACTCATGTACGACGCGCCCGTGCACTTCGGCGACGGCCGCCGTCATCCCCGAGGTGATCTGCTCAATGTCCGCCGAGGTGCTGATGTACGGGGGCATGGTGTAGACGAGGTTCCGGAACGGCCGGATCCAGACGCCGTGCCGGATGGCCGCAGCGGTGACCGCCGTAACGTCGACGGCGTCGTGCAGTTCTATGACTCCGACGGCGCCGATGGTGCGGACATCCCGGACGGCCTCAAAGTCCAGGGCGGGGGCGAGCCCGGACACAAGGCCGGCGTTGATCCGCGCGACGTCGGCCCGCCAGTTGCCTCCGTCGATGATGCGGAGGCTGGCGTTGGCAACCGCACACGCCAGCGGGTTGCCCATGAAGGTGGGGCCGTGCAGCAGCGCACCGGCCTGGCCGGTGGAGACTGTCTCGGCCACGTCTGCCGTGCAGAGCATGGCGGCCAGCGTCAGGTACCCGCCGGTCAGGGCTTTGCCCACGCACATGATGTCCGGTACGACGCCGGCATGATCGGCCGCGAACAGCTCACCTGTGCGCCCGAAACCGGTGGCGATCTCATCGAAGATGAGCAGCAGGCCATGCCGGTCCGCCACCTGCCGCAGCACGGCCAGGCATTCGGCAGGGTAAGAGTGCATGCCGCCGGCACCCTGCAGGACCGGTTCGACGATGATCGCGGCCAGCTCCCCGGAATGCGCAGCCGCGATGTCCCCGAGCTCGGATGCCCACGCCTGAACGGACTCGGGCGTGGTTGACGACGCCGCCGGGGGACGGGGCGCAAACACGTTGCCGGCCAGCAGGCCCGGGAACGCGGAGTGCATCCCGTCCACGGGATCACAGACCCCCATCGCCGCGAACGTATCGCCGTGGTACCCGCCGCGGATGCTCAGGAACCGCTGCCTCTGCGGGTGCCCTGATGCGGTCTGGAACTGCACGGCCAGCTTCAGTGCAACCTCCACGGCAACCGAACCCGAGTCCGCGAGGAACACCCGCTCCAAACCCGGCCGTCCTGGTAAGGAAGGGGCCATGTCCACCAGCCGCTCGGCCAGTTCCACCGCCGGGGCGTGCGTGAGTCCGCCGAACATCACATGGCTGAAACTCTCCAGCTGTTTATGGGCGGCGGCGTCCAGCACCGGGTTGCGGTAGCCGTGAATCACGGACCACCACGAGGACATCGCATCAACCACCTCGTGGCGTGCGCCGTCCTCGGCCCGAAGCCGCAGCCGCACGCCGTCGGCCGCCTCGACCTCCCACAGCGGAAGGTCCGGGGACGCCGGCGCGTAGGGGTGCCAAAGCCTGGCGCGGTCCCGCTGGATCAGGCCCGGCTGCGCCTCGCCACTCATCGTGCGAGCACCCCGTGGCGGGAGCATTCCGCCGACCAGCTCAACGGAGTCACCTGGACTTTCATGCGGCGCCGGCAGGCGGCGCAGTACCGCGGCGGTTCCATCGCGAGATGCTCACCGCAGCGGCGGTGAACGTCCGACGCCGGGCTGTCGCCGCCGTCGGAAGGTTCACCGCAGTGCCCGCAGAACTCAGCCGTGGTTGCGGTTGCTGGATCGCCGGTGGTTAAGCTCGTCGAGGCTGGGGCCACGACCGCAGGGTTCCCTGGCCGAGCTTGCGGGGTTAGGGGGCGGTTGGGGATCATAGTGTCTTCTGGAGTTCCTTGATGGGCATGTTCAGCTCGACGAGCAGGTTCAGGTCGGCGTCTGCCGGGCGGCCCAGGGTGGTCAGGTAGTTGCCGACAATGACGGCGTTGATGCCGCCCATGAGGCCTGCCTTGGTTCCGAGGTCGCCGAGGGTCAGCTCCCGTCCGCCGGCGTAGCGGAGCACGGTGCGGGGCATCGCCAGCCGGAACGCGGCGATGGCGCGGAGGGCGTCCTTGCCGTCCATGATGCCCTGGTTTTCCAGCGGGGTTCCGGGGCGGGGGTTGAGGAAGTTCAGCGGGACTTCGTGGGGTTCGAGGGCCGCGAGCTGGGCGGCGAGTTCCGCGCGTTGTTCCAGGGATTCGCCCATGCCGATCAGGGCGCCGCAGCACAGTTCCATGCCGGCGGCCTTGACCATGTTGCAGGTGTCGAGGCGCTCCTCGTAGCTGTGGGTGGTGACGACTTCGGGGAAGTAGCTGCGGGCGGTTTCGAGGTTGTGGTTGTAGCGGTGGACGCCCCAGCTGGCGAGCTGGTCCACCTGCCGCTGTGTCAGCATGCCCAACGAGCAGGCGATGTTGATGTCCACTGCTTCGTTGATCCGGTCGATGGCGAACTTGATCTGGTTCATGAGCTTGATGTCCGGACCGCGCACGGCGGCGACGATGCAGAATTCGGTGGCTCCCGTTGCGGCGGTCTCCTTGGCGGCCTTGACCAGCTCAGGAATGTCGAGCCAGACGCCGCGGACGGGCGAGTCGAACAGGCCGGACTGGCTGCAGAAGTGGCAGTCCTCGGGGCAGCCACCGGTCTTGATGGAGATGATGCCCTCCACCTCGACATCCTCGCCGCAGTGCCTGAGCCGCACCTCGTGGGCCAGTTGCAGGGCTGCGGGCAGATCCTGGTCCGGCAGCCTGAGGATTTCCACCAGCTGGCTTTCGGAGAGTCCGATGCCCTGCTCCAGAACCTGCTTCCGGGCGGTCTCGAGGATGGGGCCGGGGTTGGCCTGGAGCTCTGGCTGCATCGTCATCGATAGTCCTTTGGGGGTGCATAGCTGCGGATAATGCCTCGGAAGAAACGCTAGTTCCCAGTTACAAGCGAGATTTTGTCGGGTTCCAACAACGTGGTGAACCTGAAATTAGAAGGACCAATACCCAAGCGAGGGGACGTTGGACGGAATGTCTTGACTACCTGCAGCCGGGCAATGTGGTGATGGTGGCCGATCTGTCCAGGCTGGACCGTAGCATCGCTGACCGGCTGACATCGCGACAGTGCTCCGCCAGCGGGGGATAAGTTCCGTTCCCTTGCTGAGCGGTGGTTGGATATCCTCAGCGCGCACGGCACGCTCATCTTCGACACGTTCGCTTCCCTCGCTGAGTACGAGCGTCATCACTGACAGCGCTGTCAATGGAAGGAATAATCGTGGAGTCTGCCAGCCGTGAACGCCGCCCAGCGGCTGTTTCGATGTCCGACGTCGCTCGACTTGCCGGCGTCTCCTTGAAGACTGTTTCCAGGGTGGTCAATGATGAACCGCATGTCAGCATCAGCGTCCGCGATGTTGTCCGAGTTGCCATTGAGGAGCTCGGACACCAGCCGAACGGGTCGGCGCGGGCGCTCGCAAGCAAGAGGACCCGCCGCATCGGGATGATTGCTGCCAGCACGGCGCTCTCCGGCCCGTCCGCCATTTTGGACGGCGTGGAGAAAGCGGTCCGGCAGCAAGGCTACTCGTTGGCCATCGTGCGCACGCAGCCCGACGAGGGCTACGATATCCAGCACGCGATTGCCCAGCTCATAAGCAGGGGATCGACGGCCTGATTCTCTCCGAACCCGTGGATACCTACGACCTGGGAATTCACGCCCCGGCGGGTGTTCCGCTTTTGAGTATCGATTTCCCGGACAGCAGGCACAGTGCCGAGGAAATCGTCGTCGGACCTGACGAAGTGGACGGGGCGCGCCAGGCGGTCAGGCACCTCCTGTCGCTGGGCCATCGCACTGTTCATCACGTTGCCGGCGATCCGTCGTGGGCAGCAGCCCGGCAGCGCGTGCGGGGGTGGCAGGAAACCCTCGAGGCAGAGGGGCGCCCGCCGTCGAGCCCGTTTATGGTGACTGGACGCCGGCGTCAGGCTACGCCCAGATGCTCCGGCTCCTTGAAGCAGAAAAGCCAACAGCAGTATTTGTGGCCAATGACAAGATGGCGGTCGGGGCGATCCACGCAGTGGAACGCTCAGGCCTGTCGGTCCCCGGCGATGTCAGCGTTATCGGCTTCGATGACGCGGACGCCTCCGCCTTCCTTCACACGCCGCTCACCACCGTGCGGGCGGATTTCCAGGAAACCGCGCAGGGGCGTGGAGCGTCTTGTCCAGGCCCCTGAAGGCCGGGATGAGAGCCCCAGGCATTTCACCCTCCCGGTGGAACTCGTGATCCGCGAGTCCGCTGGACCTCCCGCAGGCCACCCCTGACCGGGCCTCACCGGCACCCCGCACCACCTTGACCTATCACCGACCCTCCGCGCTATCCTGGCTTGGACCGCCGAAGTCTGTGAGACGCTGCCTGTCGTAACCGATAGCTGCCGAGGACCCGCCGCGTCGGCCGCAGTCATGGACCAGGCCTTGATACCTAACCGCGCGGACGGACGACGGCGGGCCCGCCCCCGCATTGCTACAGTGAGCCCATGAGCATGGCTAGCGGTGAACAAAACCCGCCGGACGCCAAGGCAGGTGCCCTGCCGGACGGCCCAGCCGGCGTCGGTCCGGCTGGTGTTGCGCCCGCAAATAGGACAGTCCGGAATCCTGCTTCCCGGCCCTCTATCGCGCCGCCTGTCCGGCTGCCTCAGCGGCTGCCCGCCTGGCTTGTCCGGAATCCGCTCCATGCAGGCTGGGCGTGGACGGGTTTCTGGGCGTTGCTGATCATCGTTGACGAATTCGTGGACCTGGCTGGCTGGACCTGGTACGTGCTTGTGGGGATGGCTGCCCTGCCCACACTGGCCTGCACAGTGGCCGTGCTCCATGCGACCCCGCGCCGGTACCTCAAGCCCCAGAAAGAATCGGTGCTCGCGCACTTCTTTGTCCGGTTCCTCGCGCTGACGGCTGCGTTCATGGTGTGGGGACTCTCTGTGGTGGCTAGCGCCTCGATTTCCACAACGGTGCAGGCACTGGCCGGGAACTCCGAGCGAGCCGTGACGTCGTTGGGGTTCAACCTGCTCCTGGCGGCGGTTCCCCTGGTTGTCTCGGTGTTGTGGATGGCGCTTATTGTGCGCTGTGCGTGGTTCCTGCGCCGTCTCCGCGGCTGGCGCCAGAACCCGCAAGATTCGCGGCTGCCCAAGAGATTCCTGCGGCATTCGCCCCAACTCCGGCGCGTTGTGGTGGGTCTCGCCCACCCCGGCCTGCTTCTGGTGGCTGGGCTTGGCACGTCGGTTCTGGCACTCTTCCTCGGCGCCGCAGAACTCACGCTCAACGTGATTGCCTGAGGAGTGCCGCTGGCACCACAAGGCAGGAACCTGCTGCGCGTTGAGCAGCGCAACTCTGCAGTACGCGTGGAGTGGAAGCCGGAGTGGATCAAGACGACGGTCCAACAGTTCTAGCCAACTGGAGTCGAGCCGAACCCGCCGTTCCAGGGAGGCCAACTTGAAATCAACCCTGGATACGGCTCGCCGGGTTTTCCACACTCCGCGGCCCCCTATCTGGGTGGCCTTACGGCTGACTCGGATGGCGCACCCAGCGTTGTGGAAAATTCCATGGCGACTTTGGCGGCGAGGGCTCCTGCCTGTTCGAGATGACGGCCGAATCGCTGTTTGGGGGCGCTGACGTTGAAGGCGGCAACAATTCGCTGCTTGAAGTCGTACACCGGTGCTGAGACGCCGACAACGCCAAGCTCGAATTCTTCATCCACGACGGCATATCCGCGCCGCCGAATGAGGGCGATCTCTTGGCAAAGGTCATTAAACGACTTGATTTTGGACGGAATGTGTCCAGTTGCCGGCCCCTGACCTGCCTCCAGCGCCAGGGGCGACAGTTCCTGCTGTGGCGCTCCTCGCTCACCCGCGATCTTGGCCTCGTGTGTGTCATACCAGTCACGGAGAGCGGTGCGGTCCCAGTCGCTGACGAGAACCCTGCCGGCGGAGGTTCCCCAAGCGTCGACGCTGACGCCTTCCCATCCCAGGGCGCGGTAAGTGTGGTTGGACATCTCGCTCTTGAGTGTCAGCACCGTTCCGCCGCGCAGCACGCACAGGTGCGTCGTTTCATGCGTCGCGGCCGACACACGTTTCAAGAAGGGGGCTGCGGCGGCCACCATGCGAGCTTCGGCCGTTCTGGCGGCCAAGGCATAGAGCCCGTATCCGAGGCTGTAGAGCAGGCTCTCAGGATCACGATTCACCAAGCCGGCTTCAGCAAGCGTGGCCAAGGTGCGGGAAACCTGGGCCTTGTCACGGCCGGCAATTTCGGCGACCTTGCTCACGCCCAGGCCCGAGGCGGCGGCGGCCTCGGGTGAACCGAGGATTTCCAGCAGTTCCAGGTCGCGCCTGAGCCCAGAGGAGTTGCGGCGCGCGGGGCGGGCAGTCGTTTCAGGGGCGCCGTTTGCACCGTTCAAAGAGTCAGTCACATGATGACCATAACAACACTGCGTTGACATATCAACAACTTGCATTGCGCAAAAGGGAACTGCGGATCTACGGTTGTGGCATGGCTCACGCAGATGTAAGCCACGATCCTTGACCCGACGAAGTGAAAAGGAGGATCACGTTGAACGACTCGTTCATCTCGGACTTCGGAACGTTCCTCACGAAGAGATCGGCAGACATCGCCGAATCCGCCACCGAGCACCTTGTGGTCGTTTTGGTTTCCCTGCTGATCGCCACGGTAGTCGGTGTCGGCATCGGAGTGCTTGTCTGGGACAAGCCGATTTTCCGCTCGGTCGCCATTGCCGGAGCGGGCGTGGGCCTGACCATCCCGTCCATGGCCTTGCTGGCAATCCTTATCCCGGTCCTTGGACTTGGCTGGACGCCCACGGTGGTGGGTCTCGCGTTCTACGCACTGCTCCCCATCATCCGTAACACCGTGGTGGGGCTGCGTGAAGTACCGCCCGCCGTGTCTGAATCCGCCCTAGGCATGGGCATGGGCAGGGTCAAAACCCTCTTCCGCGTCCAGCTGCCCATGGCCTGGCCCGTTGTCCTCACCGGTGTGCGGGTTTCCGCGCAGCTTTCCATGGGAATCGCCGCCATTGCGGCCTACGTTGGTGGCCCCGGCCTGGGCGAAATGATCTTCAAGGGCCTGTCCAGCCTCGGCTCCAAGAACGCCCTCAATTTCGCGATCGTCGGCACAGTCGGCGTGATCGTCCTTGCACTCCTGCTGGATGGAGCGTTTGTGCTCATCCGCCGCCTCACTACCTCAAGGGGACTTCGTGTCTGAACCAATCTCCCGTCCGGCCGCCGGCGCCCGGATCGTCCTGAAAGACGTTACCAAGACCTACCCGGGCCAGGCAGGCCCCGCCGTCGACTCCTTCTCCATGGACATTGCGCCCGGCGAGCTGATCATGTTCGTGGGACCGTCCGGCTGCGGCAAGACCACCACCATGAAGATGATCAACCGCATCATCGAGCCCACGTCCGGGTCCATCACCATCGACGGCGAAGACATCCTGTCCCTGAACCCGAACGAACTCCGTCGCCGGATCGGCTACGTGATCCAGCAGATCGGGCTGTTCCCGCACATGACGATTGCCGAGAACATCTCCGTGGTCCCCAGGCTGCTCGGCTGGGACAGGAACAAGACCCAGGCCCGCGTCGAAGAGCTCCTCTCCGTCGTCGAACTCGACCCCAAAACGTACGCGTCCCGCTACCCCAGGCAGCTCTCGGGCGGCCAGCAGCAGCGCGTCGGTGTGGCGCGTGCCCTCGCCGCCGATCCTCCCGTCATGCTCATGGACGAGCCCTTCGGCGCCACGGACCCCATCACGCGTGAAAAACTGCAGACCGAATTCCTGCGGCTGCAGGAAAAACTGAGCAAAACCATCGTTTTTGTCACCCACGACTTCGATGAGGCAGTCCGGCTCGGGGACCGGATCGCCGTGCTTTCCGAACGCTCCCAGATCGAGCAGTTCGACACTCCGGCGAACATCCTGGCCAACCCCGCCAACGATTACGTCTCCCAGTTTGTGGGCCACGGCGCCGCCCTGAAACGCCTCGGCCTCATCCCCGTCCATCAGGCGGCCCTGGGACCCAACGTCCCCGTCCGCGGAGCCATTGAAGTCAGCATCAACGACTCCCTCCGTGACGCCCTAGATTCCCTGGTCCTCTCCGGCGGAACACCGGTGGCAGTGGTCAACGGGCAGGGCCGCGTGGTGGGCTCCATTGACATCGAGCGAATCTCGGCCGTTCTGGGCGCCGAAATCCCTGCGCTCACCCGTGGAAGCCTGGGCGGTGAGCCCCTGACCGGCGGAGTCCTTGCAGCCGGGGGCAGGCCATGACGGCCCAGGCAACCCGGGACCTGTCCACAGCGTTCGGAACAGCGTCCAACCGCCGCGGAAGATACTTTTCTTTCAAGCGGTTCGGCACCCCGATCGTTATTGCCGCGGCACTGCTGGCCCTCTTCCTGTGGATATCCTCCCTCTCGCTGGACTCCATCGAGCTGCGGACCCTGAACTGGCAATACCTGCAGGACCGGACATCCGAGCACCTGAGGCTGACCGTGGTTGCCTCGGCGATCGTGGCCGCGATCGCCATCCCCGCCGGCATCGCCCTGAGCCGGGTTCATTCAAAAGCCGTGCACGCCGTCGTCTTCGGAATCGCCAACATCGGCCAGTCCACGCCGGCCATCGGACTCGTGATCCTGCTCGCCATCGTGTGGAAACTCGGTTTCGAAGTGGCACTCGTGGGACTGGTGGCCTACTCCATCCTCCCTGTCCTGCGGAACACCCTCGTGGGCCTGGAACAGGTCGATTCAAGCCTTACCGAAGCCGCCCGGGGAATGGGCATGCGCCCGCTGCAGGTCCTCACCCGGATCGAACTGCCGCTGGCCATCCCCGTGATCGTGGCCGGGCTGCGCACCGCCCTGGTCTTCTGTGTGGGCGTTGCCACCGTTGCCACTTTCATCAACGCCGGCGGCCTGGGCGACATGATCGTCAACGGCCTCAAACTCCAGCGCTGGCCGGTCCTGATCACCGGCGCCGTGGTGGTCTCCTGCATCGCCCTCACCATCGACTGGCTTGCCGGCCTCGCCGAGGACCTCCTCAAGCCCAAAGGCACCTGACCCTTGCTTCCCATCACAACAAAGGACCCCATCATGAAGAAACCCGTTCTCGCCCTCCTGGCCGCCGGCGTCGTCGCCGCGCTGGGCCTCACCGCCTGCGGCTCCGCCACCTCATCCACCAGCGACGGCAAAGGCAAGGAGCTCGCGGGACTGACCGGCGTCTTCGGAGCCAAGGACTTCTCCGAGCAGTTCATCCTGTCCCACATCACCAGCCAGGTGCTTAACGCCCACGGCGCCGAAACCACCACCAACACCAGCGTGGTGGGCTCGGCCAACGTCCGCACCGCCTTTGAAACGGGGCAGTTCGCCGGTTACTGGGAGTACACAGGTACGTCCTGGATCACCTACAACAAGCAGACCACCCCGCTGAAGGACAAGAAGGAGATGTTCGACGCCGTCAAGGCCGCCGACGCCAAAAAGGGCATCGCCTGGCTGGACCCCGCGCCGCTCAACAACACTTATGCCTTCGCTATCCGGGAAGACAAAGCCAAGGAACTGAACATCAAATCCCTCTCCGACGTCGCCAAACTCCCGGCAAAGGAGCAGACATTCTGCCTGGAGAGCGAATTCTCCACCCGCGACGACGGCTGGCCGGGACTGCAGAAGGAGTACGGGCTGAGCCCGGAGGCGAAGGTCTCCATGCTGGACACCGGCGTCATCTACACCGCCACCCAGAAGGGCCAGGACTGCAACTTCGGCGAAGTCTTCGAAACGGACGGCCGTCTCGCGGCTCTCAAGCTTCAGGTAATGGAGGATGACAAGCACTTCTTCCCTATCTACCAGGGCGCCCTGACCATCAAGGCTGACGTCCTGGCCAAGTACCCGGCCATCGCCGACATCATGGCCAAGGTCTCCCCGAAGCTCACCACCGAGGTCATGCAGCAGCTCAACGCCAAGGCCGACGTCGACGGCGACGATCCGGACGAAATCGCCAAGGCATGGCTCGAATCCGAAGGACTGATCTAACCGTGACCACCCAAACACAGACCGTTGACCAGGCCCAGGTGCTTCCTCGGGACCAGACAGATGTCCAGATCGGCGAATCGTTCATCGGCGACGGCGTCAACGCAGCCCACGTCAACACCGTCCTGGGCCACCGCAACGGTCCCGCCGGCACCGCATGGGCCACAGCACTCGCCACACCCAGCGCGGGCCACGTCCCGTTCGTCACCGTCCTCCGTCCGTCCCTCCCGGTCAAGCCACTGACGCTCTTCGTCACCAAGGCCGCCCCCGCCAGCGACCAGCACGGCCTCCTGATCTGGGGCGCCGCCCAGGCCGGCATCGCCGCCGGCGTCGCGGACGCCCTGGCCAACGGCGCCGTCACCGAAGAGCAGGCCGACTCCCACGTGGTGATCGCCGCCGTCTGGGTCAACCCCTCCGCCGACGACGAAGACGCCGTTTACCGCAACAACCGCGAATCCGCCCGTACCGCACTGGAAAACGGTGCCCGGCACCTGCCCTCCACCGCGGCAGTGATCGAGGCACGCAACTCCCCGTCCAATCCCTTCTTCACCCCGCGAGGCTGACAGCAATGAAGATCACCGCAATCCGGCTGACCCGCATGGTCCTGCCGCTGGACCCGCCGTTCAACGCCGCCTGGGACCCGGAGCCCCGCACCTCGTTCCCGGCCACGCTGGTGGAGGTGGAGACGGACGAAGGCATCACCGGCGTCGGCTCCGGCGACACGATGGACGGATTCGAAGCCTACGAGCACCTGTTCATCGGCACCGACCCGATGGCCATCCTCAACCAGGTCCGCCGGATCGAAACGATCAACTTCCACGGCGGCCGCTACTGGCCCCTCGAAGCAGCGCTCTGGGACATCATCGGCAAAGTGGCTGGCCTCCCGGTTGCCACCCTGTTCGGCGGTGCCCGCGACCGGCTGGTGGCCTACGCATCCTCCGGGGAATTGAAGGCCCCGGCCGCCCGTGCCGAGTCGGCGCTCGCAGCCCAGGACCGCGGCTTCAAGGCCATGAAAATCCGCATCTCCCGCGACCGCCTCGAAGAAGGCGTCGAATCCGTCCGCGCCGCCCGCGAAGCCGTAGGCAGCGGCTTCGACCTCATGGTGGACCTGAACCAGATGTGGCGCATGAGCGGGGACATCGAACCGGCGCTGGAACTCGCCAAGGTCCACCGGCTGGCCTCCCAGCTGGCCGAACTCGACGTCCGCTGGCTGGAAGAGCCGCTCCCGCAGGCCGACATCAGGGGCGCGCAGCGGGTGCGCGAACAGACAGGCATCCAGGTGTCCGGCGGCGAAATGGTCCGCAGCATGGGCGAAATGATGGCCCTGATCGAAGCCGACGCCTACGACATCTACCAGCCCGACGTGGCGCTGGCCGTGGGCATGTACCGGGCGCGCCAGGTGGCCGAAACCGCTAACCTCAAACACCGCTTCTTCACCCCGCACACCTGGAGCAACGGCCTCGGCCTGCTGGCGAACCTGCACGTGGCTGCCGGCGTGGACGCCGGACCCTATCTGGAGTTCCCCTATGATCCGCCCGGCTGGACCCCGGAGCGCCGCGACTTCTTCATGGAGCCGCTGGACATCGACAGCGACGGTTCGCTGCGGGTTCCGGACCTGCCGGGCCTGGGCGCCGTCATCGACTACGACGCCGTCAAGAAATACTCGGTCTAAGGAACAGGCAATGACAGCAACAAAGAACGACTGGATCGCACGGGCCGCCGCCCAGCGCCCGGCCACGGGACTGTACATCGACGGCGGTTTCCGGGACGCCCGCAACGGCGACACCTTCCCCACGGTGTCGCCGCGGGACGGTTCGGTCACCGCCCACGTGGCGGCCGCGGGTGGGCAGGACGTGGACGACGCCGTCCAGGCGGCCCACCGGGCCTTCGAATCCGGTGCCTGGTCGCGGACCGACCGGCGCCACCGCCAGCAGGTCCTTACCCGGCTCGCCGACCTGATTCTCGAAAATCTCGAGGAACTCGCACTGCTCGAATCCACCGACAGCGGCCACCCGATCAGCAACGCCCTCGGCGTCGACGTCCCCAGCTGCGCCCGCACGTTCCGCTGGTACGCCGAAGCCCTGGACAAGGTCTACGACGACGTCGCGCCCACCCCGCGCAACGCCCTCGCGATCATTTCCCGGGAACCGCTGGGCGTGATCGGCGCCGTGGTGCCCTGGAACTACCCGCTGATCATCACCGCCTGGAAAGTGGCCCCCGCCCTCGCCGCCGGCAACTCCGTGGTCCTCAAGCCGTCCGAGCAGACCAGCCTCAGCGCCCTCCGCCTCGCCGAACTGGCCACCTTGGCTGGCGTCCCCGACGGCGTCTTCAACGTGGTCCCCGGCCTCGGCGAAGTGGCCGGCGCCGCCCTAGGTCGCCACCCGCTGGTGGACAAGATCACCTTCACCGGGTCCCCGGAGGTGGGCCGGTACTTCCAGCGCTACGCCTCCGAATCCAACGGCAAGCAGGTGGCCCTGGAACTCGGCGGCAAGTCGCCGCAGGTGGTGCTGCACGACGTCGGCGACATCGCCGCGTGCGCGTCCGCCGTCGCCTGGGGCATCTTCTACAACGCCGGTCAGACCTGCCACGGCGGCTCCCGCCTGCTGGTCGACGAACGCGTGCACGACGAACTGCTCGAAGAGGTCATCAAGGTGGGCCGCTCGCTCCAGCTCGGCGACCCCCTGGACCCCGCCACGCAGGTCGGCGCCATCATCGATGACCGGCAGCTTGAGAACATCCTGGGCTACTACGGAATCGCCGAATCCGAAGGCATCAGCGTCGCCACTGGCGGTACGAGGGTCCGGCCGGCCGGCGTCGAAAACGGCTTCTACCTGGAGCCCACGGTCCTGGACCGCGTCAACAACGCCGGGCGCATCGGCCAGGAGGAAATCTTCGGACCCGTCCTGGCCGTGAGCACGTTCCGCGGTGCCGCCGAGGGAGTCCGGATGGCCAACGACACCAAATACGGGCTCGCCGCGAGCGTCTGGACCCAGGACATCACCAAGGCCCACACGGCGGCGCGCGAACTGCGCGCCGGGACCGTCTGGGTGAACACCTTCGACGTCGCGGACATCATCACACCCTTCGGCGGATTCAAGGAATCCGGCTTCGGCAGGGACCGCTCGCTGCACGCCCTGGACGCCTACTCCGCCCTCAAAACCACCTGGATCAACCTGGGCGACGCAGCCCTGGACGACGCCTGACCTCCCGGAAGCGAGACCCCCACAAATGACTGCAACAACCCACACCCTCTCCGCCGCCGCGGCACCAGCACAAGCGCCCCTGCTGCCCGGAACCGCCCGCATCGGCTTCATCGGCCTGGGCAACATGGGCTCCGGCATGACCCGGAACCTGCAGGCCGCCGGCTTCCAGTTGATCGTCAACGACGTCCGCAAGGAATCCGCCGCGGAACTCCTCGCCAACGGCGCCGAGTGGGCGGACAGCGCCGCGGCCGTCGCCGCCGGCTCCGACGTCGTCATCACCATGCTGCCCACGCCCAAGCACGTCGAGACGGTGGCCCTCGCGCCGGGCGGCATCCTGGACGGACTGCCCGATGGCGGCACCTGGGTGGACATGTCCACTTCCGTCCCCGAGGTGGCCAACCGCGTCCGTGAGGCCGGCGCCGCCCGCGGCATCCGCGTCCTGGACGCCCCCGTCAGCGGCATGTCAGTGGGCGCTGCGAACGGCATGCTGCAGATCTTCGTCGGCGGCGAGAGCACCGACGTCGAACGCCTCCGACTGGTGTTCGAAGCCATGGGCGACCCCGAACGGATCCTGCACGTGGGCGGCCACGGCGCCGGCTACGCCGTGAAACTCATGATCAACCAGCTGTGGTTCTCCCACCTCGTGGCCACCGCCGAGGTCCTGAGCACCGGCGTCAAAGCCGGCGTGGACCTCGAAGTCCTCCGCCAGGCCCTCATCGCCAGCCCGGCCAATTCCAACTTCGTCGAAAACGATGTCCTGTCCATCCTCAACCACGGGGACTACGACGAAGGCTTCGCGATCGCCCTCGCGTGCAAGGACCTGGGACTCTCCGTGGACCTGGCCCGCTCGGTGGGTGTTCCGGTGGAACTGTCCTCCCTGGTGGAGCAGCTCTACCGCCGGGCCAAGGCCCTCTACGGCGACAATGCCGGCGAAATGACCCCCGTGAAACTTTACGAAGACGCCATCGGCGTGCAGCTGCGGACCGCAGCCGCCACCGAGGCCACCCCGGCAGAAGGAGCCTGACATGCACACCCGGATGCAGATCCACGCGGAGCTCGCCTCCACCGAACTGACCCTGGACCCCAAACCCACCGCGTACTTTGGCCGCGGCCGGGTGGCCGAGGTGGGCGGCATCGTGGCCTCGCTCGGCGCCAAATCGGCCCTGATCGTCACGGACCCGTTCCTCGCCACCACCGATGTGGTGTCAGCAGTCCGCACCTCGCTCGAGGCCGCGGGACTCTCGGTCACCGTGTTCGACGGCGTCACCCCCAACCCCACCACCACGTGCGTGGACGCCGGCTCCGACCTGGCCGCGGAATCCGGCGTGGACGTCCTGGTCCCGGTGGGCGGAGGCTCATCCATGGATGCGGCCAAGGGAATCTCCCTGGGCGCCGTGAACCCGGCCCGCGGGGCCGGCCTGGACTACAGCAACCAGTTCGCAAACCCGGCGCTGCCCATCGTGGCGGTCCCGACGACGGCCGGCACCGGCGCCGAGGTCAACGCCTTCGGTGTGGTCACTGACGTCGAAGCCCACCGCAAGTTCTACGTGGGTCACGAATCCGCGCTGCCCAAGGCCGCGGTCCTGGACCCGGAGCTGACCCTGGGCCTGCCGCCGAAAGCCACGGCCGCCACCGGCATGGACGCCCTGACGCACGCGGTCGAGTCGTACTCCTCCATCCGGCAGAACCCCTACTCCGACGGCATCGCCCTGCAGGTGGTGTCCATGGTGGCCGAATTCCTGCCCCGCGCCGTGGCTGACGGGACCGACATCGAAGCCCGGTCCCAGCTGCTTCTGGCGTCCCACATTGCCGGCGTCGGCTTCTCCCACACCGGCCTGGGCCTGGTGCACGCTATCGCCCACCCGCTGGGCGGCCGCTTCAACATCCCGCACGGCCTGGCCCTCTGCCTGGTGATCGAAGACGTGCTGCGGCTGAACCTCCGCAACCGCCTGGACCGGACCGCCCGCCTCGCCTTCGCGCTGGGCGTGGGGGACACCGCAGCCACTACGGGGACGAACGCGGAGGCAGCCGTCGCCGCCGTCGCCGCCCTGGCCCGCGAAGTGGGCATGACCGCACGGCTGGCCGATTTCGGCGTTACTGCAGCGGACCTCGACTCGCTGGTGGAGGACACCCTGGCCGACGCCGTCATCAACAACACCCCGGTGCCGCCCACCGCCGTCGAAATCCGCACCATCCTCGAGAAAGCGCTCTAAGTGGAAAACACCCTTGCCCCCGCCCTGGCCGAAACGTCCGTGACCGACAAAGAGCGGGAGTTCCTCGCGACACTGCCGACGCAGCTGTTCATCGACGGCGAGTGGACGGGCGCGTCCGACGGCGCCACGTCCGCCGTCGAGGATCCCTCCACCGGCGCCACCCTGGCGGAGATCGCCGACGCCTCCCCGGCCGACGGCGACTGCGCCCTTGCCGCCGCGGCCCGGGTCCAGGATTCCTGGGCGGCGACGCCGCCGCGCGAACGCGGCGAGATCCTGCGCCGCGCCTTCGAACTGGTCACCGCCCGGGCGGACGACTTCGCCCTGGCCATGACCCTGGAAATGGGCAAACCCCTGGCCGAATCCCGCGGCGAAGTGGCCTACGGCGCCGAGTTCCTGCGCTGGTTCTCTGAAGAAGCCGTCCGCATCTCCGGCCGCTACTCCACGGCACCGGACGGTAAGTCCCGGCTACTGGTCACCAAGCGCCCCGTGGGCCCGTGCCTGTTCATCACGCCGTGGAACTTCCCGCTGGCCATGGCCACCCGCAAGATCGCCCCGGCCATCGCGGCCGGCTGCACCATGGTGCTCAAGCCCGCCAACCTGACCCCGTTGACGGCGCTCCTGCTCACCGAAGTCTTCCGGGAAGCCGGCCTGCCTGCCGGCGTCCTGAACGTCATTCCCACCACGCGTCCGGGCGAGGTGACTGGACCCCTGATCCGGGACAGCCGCCTCCGCAAGCTCTCCTTCACCGGATCCACCGGCGTGGGTCGGCAACTCATCGCCGACTCCGCCCACCAGGTGCTGCGGACCTCCATGGAACTCGGCGGCAATGCTCCTTTCCTGGTATTCGAGGACGCAGACCTCGACGCTGCCCTGGACGGCGCCATGCTGGCCAAGCTGCGGAACATGGGCGAGGCCTGCACCGCTGCCAACCGCTTTATCGTGCATGAATCGCTGCTGGGCGAGTTCGGCCGGCGCCTCGCGGAACGGATGGCGTCCCTGAAGCTGGGCCGGGGATCGGCGGAAGGCACCAACATCGGGCCGCTGATCGATGCCAAGAGCCGGGCGAAGGTGGACGAACTGGTCCAGGACGCGGTCGCCGGGGGAGCCACGGCACTCACCGGCGGAGCGCCGTCGGACGGTGCCGGATACTTCTACCCGCCCACGGTACTCACCAATGTGCCCGCCACGGCCCGCATCCTGCAGGAGGAGGTGTTCGGTCCGGTGGCTCCCATCGTGAGTTTCCGGACCGAAGCCGAGGCGATCGCCTCGGCCAACGACACGGAGTTCGGCCTGGTGGCCTACGCCTACACCCGCGACCTCAACCGAGGGCTGCGGCTCTCCGAAAAGGTGGACGTGGGGATGTTCGGCCTGAACACCGGAATTGTGTCCAACCCGGCGGCCCCGTTCGGCGGCGTCAAGCAGTCCGGCCTGGGCCGCGAAGGCGGTACGGAGGGCATCGAGGAATACCTGGAGACCCGGTACATCGGAATCGCGGACCCGTCCTGATGCTTCGCATACTCGTCACGGGCGGCACCAGCGGGATCGGAGCCGCCCTGGTCCGCGAGTCCCTCCGCTCCGGGCACGCCGTGTTCACCACAGGGCGCGACGCCGGGAGGCTGGCGGAGTTCCTTGAGTCGTGTTCGGGCCTCGGGCCTGTCCACGGCTCTGTGGCCGACGCAGGGGACTGGGACCAGACCCGCGTCGCCGTGGCGGCCGCGGTGGAAACTATGGGCGGCCTCGACGTCGCGGTGGCCAATGCCGGGTTCTCGGCTCCCGGCGACCTGGCGGACGGCGACCCGGAGCGCTGGCGGGACATGGTGCTCACCAACGTCTACGGCCCGGCAGTCCTGGCGAAGGCTGCGCTCCCGGAGCTCATCACCAACCGCGGCCACTTCGTGCTGATGGGCAGCACGGCCGGCCGCAAGGTGTATCCGGGCAATCTGTACACCGCCACCAAATGGGCTGTCACCGGCTACGCGGAATCGCTCCGCCAGCAGGTCGTGGGCACCGGGGTCCGCGTACTGCACATTGCCCCGGGCCATGTGGACACGCCGCTGTGGACGGAAGCGCCCGACGCCGCCATCGCACCTGAATCCGTGGCCGGGGCGTTTCTTTGGGCTTTGTCCCAGCCCGCCGGCGTCGACGTCTCAGAAGTGGCGATACGGGCCACGGGTCAGGCCTTTTAGTCGACCATCAGTGGGCTCAGAGGCCACGCCCTGTGGGGGCCGATGCTTGGCAGGGATGTTTAGGGCAGACTGGTGGCGTGAGCGGAATCCGGTGGGTGCTGCATGTCGATCTCGACCAGTTCATCGCGGCGGTCGAAGTGCTCCGGCGGCCGGAGCTTGCGGGGAAGCCGGTCATTGTCGGCGGTCGGGGGGACCCCACGGAACGAGCGGTGGTATCGACCGCATCCTACGAGGCCAGGGCGTTCGGTGTGGGTTCCGGAATGCCCTTACGCATTGCGGCCCGGAAAGTGCCCGACGCTGTGATCCTGCCCGTCGATCAGGAGGCTTACCTCGCGGCGTCTGAAACGGTGATGGCCACCCTGCGAGCGCAGCCCGGCGCCACCGTGCAGGTGCTGGGTTGGGATGAAGCCTTTATGGGCACTGAGACAGAGAATCCGGAAGCCTACGCCCGGCAGGTGCAGGCCGCTGTCCTGGAGCGAACGCGGCTGCATTGCAGCGTGGGCATCGGTGACACGTTGGTCCGAGCCAAGGTCGCCACCGGTTTCGGCAAGCCGGCCGGCGTCTTCCGTCTCACTGCCGGGAACTGGCTCGACGTTATGGGCAGTCGGCCCACAATGGACCTGTGGGGTGTCGGAACCAAGGTGTCGGGCCGGCTGGCCAAGCTCGGCATCAATACAGTGGCCGAGCTCGCCGCCTCCGACCCCCAGAACCTGGTTCCGGAGTTTGGCCCCAGGATGGGTCCTTGGTACGCGGAGCTCGGACGCGGGGACGGCGCCAGCGTTGTGGACGATACTCCGTGGGTTGCCCGCGGGCACAGCCGGGAGACCACCTTCCAGCGGGACCTGACCGAGCCCGCCCAGGTGTACGACGCCGTGAGGGAGCTGACAGCTCGTGTCCTTGAGGATGTTGTGGCTGAAGGACGGCCCGTGGTTGGGCTGACTCTGAAGGTTCGGTACGCGCCGTTCGTGACCAAGAACCACGGGAGGAAGATTCCCCAGACATTCGACAGGGAGGAAATCCTCGCGCGGGCCTTGGGCCTCGCAGCAGGAATCGAAGCGGGCCGTCCGATCCGGCTCCTAGGCCTGCGGGCCGAAATGGCCATGCCCGACGATGCCCGAAAGGGACATACGCCTACGCGAGGCGGTTGGTGAGTGAGGTGAAGTGTTCCGTCTGGGTTTTATTGGCCGCCGTCCTGTGGTTGTGCGGGTGCACCAGTCCAAGCGGTCCGGTCACGGGGCATTCCGGGGATGTTGCCGGGGTGGTCCTGACCGCCCCGGTCTGTCCCGTCGAGCGTGTTGGTCAGGAGTGTCCACCGCGCCCAGTATCAGGGGCCGCGGTTGTGGCCTTGGACGGGGATGCCGTCCAGGGCTCAACACAAACTGATAGCACCGGTGCCTTCAATCTGACGCTGCCTGACGGTCGTTATATGATCAGGGCGACCAACGTCGGCGGTTACGCTTCGACGGCTACCGAGCTGGTGGTCATCTCGGACAGGCCCGTTCACATCACGCTGGTTGTTGACAGCGGGATTCGCTAAGCCTGGTGGCTATCGGGATGCTGATCAGTGCCGGCGCCGCAGTGCGGTGGGTCTCCATCGAGTCGAGCATGCTGCACTTCCCCTGCCGATCATTGTTCCGCTCCTCGGCCTGGGCGGGGCAGTCACTGCAGCTGTAGTGATCATCCTGATCGCGCTGAACTGATGCCGGGAGCTCCAGCTGCTCCCACGCACCAGGACCCCGGGCTCCAACCCGAGCGCGCGGTGCTTTCCTGGGGCCGGACCAGCATGGCTCTTTTTGCCGCCGCCTCCGGGTCCTCGTGCCGGGCTCTCAGCCGACAACTCTGGTGAGATCCGCGCCGTGGTGGCTGCCGCCGTCGTCCGGCATTTCCGCCGTGGCCCTGACGCCGCGGGGGAGTTCGACGTCCAGGGTATATCCCGTGCGACGGTCCAGGCTGATGCGGCTTTGAGGTGTCCCGACGGCGGCGCTCGCCGGGGTGATTCCCCCACCGGGCTGCGGGGCCAAGGTCACCGTGCCGTACTCAGCCCATCAGTCGAGTACCAACGTCCCCAGCCAGCTTGCCTCAGCGGGCCGCTGCCGCCTCCTTGATTATTGAAGCCACAGCTTTGCGGCTATGAGATATGAACCGAGTGGCCTGCTGCGACTTCGGACACGGTTGAACCGGCTCGTCCCGCCATGGCATGTTGCGCGGCCGGTGGGATCATCCGGTCAGCGGAGGCGACCAGGGACCTGCGAGTGAGATGGCGCGTCCTTGACCAGCTGCGGACGCGGTTCGGCGGGACGTCAGGTTTCCCTGTTCCGGCGGGAGAACTCGCGGTGGAGTTTGTTCCTGGCGCCGTGTTCGACAAGGGTCGGGATGTAGGTCCGGATCCGGCCGGCATCCAATGTTTCGTATTCCTCTGTGACGACGCGGACGACCACCGGCCGGGGTGCGTCGGGATAGCGTGCGGCGAGCAGGTCGCTGACTTTGGTGATGGTGTCGTGCTTCTCCGTATCTTCCATCCAACTAGTTTGATACCGGAGACGTGTGGCGTCTATCACATTTTGCAGGGAGGGGAGCGCTGAAGACCCGCTCGGCGCGCGCGCACGTCCGGTTCCGTTACGGTGTCAGGATCCCGGGCGCCCGGGCCATTCCTTGCCGGCCCACGGGTCGTAGTCGGCGATGAGCCCCTCCTGTGGCGGACGCTCCGGTTCGGGGACGTGCTGCAGGTTCACCCGCACCCGGTACCAGAGCGAGCTTGATCCGCGCATTCCGTCGACGAGCACGTCGGCGGGGTGCAGGGCCGGGGTGACGTCCGCATGCCGGGACTTCCACACGTCGAGTGCCGCGAGCGCCTCGGGCTTGGTCCTGGTGCGGGCCACCTCGATGAGCGGCATCAGCGACTGCCGGCGGCCGGAGCCGTCACCGCTGCGCGGCGGCTTCTCGGCGGGGCCGAGCTCGGCCGCCAGTGCCAGAAGTCTATCGAGTGTGCCAACCGCGTCATCGATGCCTGCGTGGGGGTCCCCCACGTCGGCGAAGCGCCCGGGCACCGTGCGGACCGTGAACTGTTCCGGCCGGATGGAGCGGACCTCTTCCCAGGTGAGCGGCGTCGAGACCCGGGCGTCGGGCAGGGGCCGGATCGAGTACGCCGATGCCACGGTGCGGTCCTTGGCGTTCTGGTTGAAGTCGACGAACACGCTTTCGCCGCGCTCTTCCTTCCACCAGCGCGCGGTAGCGAGGCCGGGAGCGCGGTTTTCGACCTCGCGGGCGAGGGTCTCGGCGGCGAGCCGCACCTCGCGGAACGACCACTGCGCCGCGATGCGCACCAGGATGTGCAGTCCGCGCGATCCGCTCGTCTTCGGCCACCCCACCAGCCCCACGTCGTCGAGCACCTCCCGCGCGACATATGCGACATCAACGATCTGGGACCAGCCGACGCCTGGCATAGGATCGAGGTCCACCCGGAGCTCGTCCGGGTGTTCGAGGTCCTCAGCGCGCACGGGATGCGGGTTGAGGTCCAGGCAGCCAAGATTCACCACCCACGCCAGGCCTGCGGCATCCCGGATGACGGCCTCCTCGGCTGATGTCCCCGACGCGTAGTGCAGCGTTGCTGTGTCGATGAAGTCGGGGTGGTTTTCGGGCACCCGTTTTTGGAAGAACGGTTCAGCGGCGATGCCCTTCGGGAAGCGCTTGAGCACCATGGGCCGGCCGCCGGCGCCGCGCAGCGCACCATCCGCGACGGCGAGGTAGTAGCGGACCAGGTCGAGCTTCGTCAGCCCGGGCTCGGGAAAAACCACTTTGTCCGGACTTGAGATGCGTACCTCGGCGCCGGCAATGTCGAGGATTTCGGCCGGGGTCTTCGACGGGCTCATGGCGCCACGCTAGCAACGATCGTTTGTCCCAGCCAGACCCCGTGCGGAATGGCTGCATCAGGAGGGACCGCCAAAGCGGGAGCCTCGTCCTTTATGTTCGCGCAGTTCAAAGCAGGAGGACCACGCCGACTGCCGCCAGCCAAAGTGACCACACCACGCAGATCACCGGCGTCAGCGTCGCGGCCGGCTTCCAGCCATGCGGTTCGAACGATCCCACAAATTCCAGCGAGCACAGTGTAACGCCCGACGGCGGCGCTCACCGGGGGAGCGGACGGCCCGGTTCCGGCGCCGTGAACGCGGCGGAGGACAATGCCCGTAACGACAGTGGCCACCACCGCCACTGGAGCCGAACGCGACATAGCCGCGGTCGTCGTCGACGATTACATTGGCGGTGACCGTCCAGCCGAGGGCTTGGCCAACTCCTCGCCGGGATCTCCGTCACCGCATAACGGCGGCGACCGCGCTGATCTCGACCAGTGCGCCGGGGACGCCCAGCGCCGCGACACGCGCTCCGGTCACCAGGGCCGGTTCGTCGGACGCGAGTTCCGAAGCGATCGCCCCGTACGCCGCCGCGAGGTCCACCCCATCGACGAAGAGCACTGTCCATTGCACAACGTCGCCGAGGGTAGCGCCGGCTGCGGCGAGCGCGGTCCGCGCGTTCTCAAGGGCTCGGGCAGACTGGACGGCCACGTCGCCCTCCCCGACGAGTACGCCGTCGGCGTCGACGGCGTTCTGCCCGCCGACGTAGATGGTAGTCGCGCCGGGCGGCACGATGGCGACGTGGCTGAAGGCCGGGCTCGAGATGAGCCCCTGGGGGCGGATGCGCTGTATGGATGCCATGCCTGTATGTTCTCACCGACCCCAGGCCGAGGCGGCCCTCGAAACATAGCGATGCTTCATCGGGACGGCTGCGTACTGCCTTCAACCATTGCGGCACCGTTCATGCGCAATTTGCACACGGGGATGCTTTGGCGGATACGCTCAAGCAGTCGCGCGGGAAACGCGAACGTCGCGCCGTGAAGAACACCGATCCATTACGCCTGGCGCAGATAACAACGTCCGGCATCCTCTGGGCCACGGGCGATCTGACTCCCTGGGAATCCTCCCGGGGTTGGTGGACCGTCTACGGCACGCTCACCGACGCGGCGTGCCTGGTCCTGCTGGTGCTGCTGCTCCGCCGGGAAGGACTGCGCCTCCGCGACGTGTTCGGTCTCACCCGCACCAACTGGGGCCCTCAACTGCGTGCCATCCCCGTGTACTTGCTAGCCCTGCTGCCCGCCGTCGCGGCCGCAAGCCCGGCCACCCTTCCCTTTTACGGGCCCCGAGCCCTCCCGCCCCAGGTCACAGCCATTCACCTGCCGCTGTGGGCTGCCATCTACAGCAGCACCCTGTAGCCCGTGATCTGGGCGTTCACTGAAACAATGGTCTATCTCGGCTTCTTGCTGCCACGCCTTCAGGCGTTCACGGGCAGCGGCTGGAAGGGGGCAGCCGTCGTTGTCTGCTTCTGGAGTGCTCAGCACCTGGTGATCCGCTTCATTCCCGACGGAACCTACCTCATCTCACGGTTACTTGGTGCACCCCTGGTCACCGCAGGTCTGACACTGACCTTCGTGCGTCTCCGCCGCCGGCTCCTGGCATCCACCGCCGTCCACTGGCTGAGCGACGCCTCCACGGCGATCCTTGCCGCCTTCGTCCTCACCCGCTGACGACGAGCGGGCGGCCAAGCCCACACGCGGTGAAACTATGTTTCCCGCAGCAGTTCCCGCGTCAGTAGCTGGCGGGGGTTTCGCCGTCGGAGGCCTTAGTGAATGCGGCGGCGAGTGCCTCGGAGCCGCGGGCCAGGAGGGCGACGTCGGCGCCCACCAGTACGAAGGTGGCGCCGGCCGCCAGGTAGCTGTGGGCGGTGGTGGGGTTGAAGGCGTTGACGCCCGCGGGCTTCCCGGCCGCTTTTGCGGCCGCAAGGCAGCGTTCGACGGCGGCGCGCACCTTAGGGTGTTCCTGCTGTCCCAGCACGCCCATGGAAGCGGCGAGGTCTGAGGGGCCCAGGAAGATGGCGTCCACGCCGTCCACGGCCAGGATCTCCTCGACGGCTTCGACGGCCGCCGTCGATTCGATCTGCACGGTGACGCTGACGGTTTCTGACGCCCGGGCGAGGTAGTCCGGGACACGGTTCCAGCGTGAGGCCCGGGCCAGGGCGGACCCCACGCCGCGGACGCCGTGCGGAGGATAGCGGGTGGCGGCCACGGCAGCTTCCGCCGCCTGCACCGAGTTCACCATCGGGACCAGCAGGTTCTGCACGCCCAGGTCCAGGTACTGCTTAATCAGCACGGTGTCGTTGACCGGCGGCCGAACCAGGACCTGGACCGGGTAGCCGTTGACGGCCTGGAGCTGGGCCAGGATGGATTCGAGGCCGTTGGGGCTGTGTTCGGCGTCGATCAGGAGCCAGTCCAGGCCGGATCCGGCGCAGAGTTCGGCGATCAGCGGGCTGCCGGAGCAGACCCACATCCCCGCCAGGGGACGGTCAGCCGTGGCGAGGGCGTCGCGGAACGTGTCCGCGTCGTCAGGATTTCCGGGTTCTACTCGAAGCGGCATGTGATGGCCCCCAATGGTCCGTAGTCGGCGTGGACGGTGTCGCCTTTATACACCCACAGTGGGCGGGTGAAGGAGCCGGCGAGGATGATGTCCCCGGCCTTCATCCCGTCGCCGTGGGCGGCGATTTTGTTGGCGAGCCAGTGTACGCCGTTGGCGGGGTGGTCCAGGACGCCGGCTGCTACCCCGGTTTCCTCCACGGTCTGGTTTTTGTAGAGGATTGCCGAGACCCAGCGGAGGTCCACGGCGTCGGGCTTTACCGGGTTGCCGCCGATCACCATGGCGCCCATCGCGGCGTTGTCCGCGATGGTGTCCACGATGGTCCGGCCCTCCATCTCGATCCGGGAGTCCAGGATCTCCAGGGCCGGCACCACGTAGTCCGTGGCGTCCAGGACGTCGAAGATGGTGCAGCCGGGTCCGGACAGGTCCTTCTTCAGCACAAATGCCAGTTCAACTTCCACCCGGGGATGGGTGTACTGGTCCCACTCCACCGAGCAGCCGGATCCGAGCACCATGTCATCGAAGATGGCGCCGTAGTCCGGCTCGGTGATGCCGGTGGCGGCCTGCATGGCCTTGGACGTGAGGCCGATCTTGCGGCCCACCAGCGTGCGGCCGGCGTCCTCGTTGCGCCGCCGCCACAGCTGCTGGACGGCGTAGGAGTCCTCGACCGTCATCCCCGGGTAGCGGGCCGTGAGGCGGGGGACCGGGGTGCGGGTCCGGCCGGCTTCCAGGAGTTCGTCGGCGATGGCCTCTATCGTCTTCTCGTCCAGCATGGCTACAGCTGCGCCCCGAGCTTGAAGCCTTCGGCTGTGCTTTCGGCGTCTTTGCGGGTGTAGGAGAAGCCGTCGGCGCCCACGGTGACCGCCATTTCGCTCTTTTCCTCACGCACGATGACGGGCTGGGGGTTGCCGTCGAGGTCCAGGACCAGGGAGGCTTCGGTGTACCAGGACGGGACCACGGGGTTGCCCCACCAGTCGCGGCGCTGGTTGTCATGGACGTCCCAGGTGATGACGGGGTTGTCGGGGTCGCCGGTGTAGTAGTCCTGGGTGTAGATCTCGATCCGGTGGCCGTCGGGGTCCAGGATGTAGAGGTAGAACGCGTTGGACACGCCGTGCCGGCCGGGGCCGCGTTCGATCCGGTCGCTGATGCGCAGGGCGCCCATCTTGTCGCAGATCTGGATGATGTTGTGCTTCTCGTGGGTGGCGAACGCGATGTGGTGCATGCGCGGGCCGTTGCCGCCGGTCAGGGCGGTGTCGTGCACGGTCTGCTTGCGGTGCATCCAAACCGCGTACGTGATGCCGTCGGAGTCCTGGATGTCCTCGGAGACGCGGAAGCCGAGGTCCTCGAGGTACTTGCGGCCGCGGGGCACGTCCGGGGTGACCTGGTTGAAGTGGTCCAGGCGGACCAGTTCGCCGGCGGAGTAGAGGTCGTAGCGCTGGGTGAGGCGCTCCACGTGCTCCACGTCGTAGAAGAACTCGTAAGGGAAGCCCAGCGGGTCCTCCACCCGGACGGAATCGCCCACGCCCTTGGTGAAGCCCTCCTTGCGGCGTTCGGTGCGGCAGCCCAGTTCCTGGTAATAGGCCTCGGCGGCGTCCACCTCGGCGGGGGACTTCACCCGGTAGGCAAAAGCGGCGACGGCGGCGACGGGTCCCTTGCGGAGCACCAGGTTGTGATGGATGAACTCCTCCAGGGACCGCAGGTAGATGTTGTTCTCATCTTCCTCGGTCACGTGCAGGCCCAGGACGTCCACGTAGAACGCGCGGGACTTGGCGAGGTCGGTGACCACGATTTCCATGTAGGCACAGCGGACGATGTCCGGAGCCGGGACGGTGGGGATGGGAACGAAGTCAGTCATGGGAGTCTCTCTTCTTTGAAAGGGTGGGTGGCTCAGGCGCCGAATTTGGGGGTGTGGACGGTGCCGAGGCTGATGTGGACGGCTTGCTGGTCGGTGTAAAAGTCGATGGAGCGGTAGCCGCCTTCGTGGCCCAGGCCCGAGGCTTTGACGCCGCCGAACGGGGTGCGGAGGTCGCGGACGTTGTGGCTGTTCAGCCACACCATGCCGGCTTCGACGTTCTGCGAGAAGTTGTGGGCGCGGGTCAGGTTCTGGGTCCAGATGTAGGCGGCCAGCCCGTACTTGGTGTTGTTCGCCAAAGCCAGCGCCTCGTCGTCGTTCTCGAACGGGGTGATGGCGACGACCGGGCCGAAGATTTCCTCCTGGAAGATCCGCGCGTCCGGCGCGACGTCGGCGAACACGGTGGGTGCGATGTAGTTGCCTTCGGGGAGGTGGTCGGGGCGGCCGCCGCCGGCCAGGAGCCGGCCTTCGGACTTGCCGATCTCCACGTAGGAGGCCACCTTCTCGTAATGCTCCGGGTGGACCAGGGCGCCGACTTCGGTTTTGGGGTCGTGCGGGTCCCCGACCACAATCTTCTTGGCCCGGGCGGCGTACTTTTCGCAGAATTCGTCGTAGACGGCGCGTTCGACGAGGATGCGGGAGCCGGCGGTGCAGCGTTCGCCGTTGAGGGAGAACACCCCGAACAGGGCGGAATCGATCGCGGCGTCCAGGTCGGCGTCCGCGAACACCACGCACGGGGACTTACCCCCGAGCTCCATGGACAGGCCCTTGAGGTTGGCGGCGGCGTTGCGGAAGATCGTCTGGCCCGTGGTGGTCTCACCGGTGAACGAGATCAGCGGGACGTCCGGGTGCTTGACCAGGGCATCGCCGGCTTCCTCGCCGAGGCCGTTGACGAGGTTGAACACGCCGTCGGGCAGGCCGGCGTCCTTGAAGATCTGCGCCCACAGCGAGGCGGAGAGCGGCGTGAATTCTGCCGGTTTGAGGACCACGGTATTGCCCGTGGCCAGGGCCGGGGCGAGCTTCCAGGACTCGAGCATGAACGGCGTATTCCACGGGGTGATGAGGCCTGCGACGCCGATCGGCTTGCGGTTCACGTAGTTGATCTGCGCGCCGGGGACTTTCATGGCGTCGTCGAACTGGGCCACGATCAGGTCCGCGAAGAAGCGGAAGTTTTCCGCCGCACGGAGGGCCTGGCCCTTGGCCTGGGTGATGGGCAGGCCGGTGTCGAAGGTTTCCAGTTCGGCGAGCCTGGCTTCCTGGGCCTCGACCGCGTCGGCAATCTTGTTCAGGACGCGGGCGCGTTCACGGGGCTTCATCCGTGGCCACGGGCCGGTGGCGAAGGCTTCGCGGGCGGCGGCGACGGCGAGGTCGATGTCCTCTTTCTGGCCCGCCGCGGCGGTGGCGTAGTTGGTGTTGGAGACCGGATCCAGGACGTCGAAGGTCGCTCCGTTCACGGAGTCAACGAACTGGCCGTTGATGTAGTGCTGGATGTGGGTGGGGAGGTCCTGCGGCACGTAATGCGTGCCGGCTTCTGCGGCGGTGAACGTCATTGTTATCTTCCTTTGCTTCTAATGCAACGCGGGGTCACTTCTTGCCCATGCGAGGCCGTTTATCGGGCGTTAAGTGGTCCCGCGTTGCTTTGGGCGAGGTACGCGTCCAGGGTGGCGGCGCGGTGCCGGCGGGCGGACTTCTCAATCTCTTCCGCGGCGGCGCCGGATTCGATGAGCTGCAGCAGCGCCTCGTGCTCGTCCACCGATTCGTGGGCACGGCCGGGAACAAAGCGGAACGTCGAAGACCGCAGTGAAGCGAGCCGGTTCCAGCCCCGGTGGACCAGGTCCAGGATGTGCGGGTTGGGGCAGTGCTCGAAGAGGATGCTGTGGAAGTCCTGGTTCAGGTGCGTGAAGCGGACGGGGTCGAAGTGCTGGAGGCATTCGCGCATGTCCTCGTTCACGGCCCGGGCGCGGGCGATCGCCACGGCATCGATCAGCGGCGCAGACAACGCGGTGGCGGCACCCTCCACGATGCTGAGTGTCTGCATGGTGTAGAGGTACTCAGTGGGGTCGATCCCGGAGACCGTGGCGCCGACGTTCCGCTCAAATGTCACCAGTCCTTCGGCTTCGAGGCGGCGGATCGCTTCACGGACCGGGACCACGCTGATGCCCAGATCCTTGGCGATGGCGGCCAGGACCAGCCGGTAGCCGGGGGAGTAGGTCCCGTCCACGATCCGTGCCTTGACCGCGGCATAGGCCTGTTCGGATTTGCTGCCAGTCGCCAACAACGTCTCAGTCATTGACTCTGCCTGCTTCCCATTGCTCATACGTAGTCCGCCAGGCCGCGTTCATCGGGTAGAGGCCGTCCACCCTGTGGCCCTCTGCCACCATTTCGGCGATGAACGTTTCCTCGCGCTCCTGGATGATGGAGTCGTCCGCGAGCTCTTCGGCCAGGGCCGGCGGGATCACCAGGATGCCGTCCGAGTCCGCGACGATGATGTCCCCGGGCTGGACGGTGGTGCCACCGCAGGCGATGGTGATGTCCGTGTCCCACGGGATGTGCCGGCGCCCCAGGACGGCCGGGTGCGGGTTCGCATAGTAGGTAGGCATGTCCATGGCCGCGACGGCGGCGAAGTCCCGGACGCCGCCGTCGGTGATAACGGCCGCGGCCCCGCGGACCTGGGCACGCAGGGCCAGGATGTCGCCGATGGTGCCGGTGCCCTTCTCTCCGCGGGCTTCCATGACCAGGATCTCGCCCTCGTTCACGGAATCGATGGCCTTCTTCTGGGCGTTGAAACCGCCGCCATGTGTCTTGAACAGGTCCTCGCGGTTGGGCACATACCGCAGGGTCCGGGCCATGCCCACGATCCGCTTCTCCGGGCGGGTGGAGGTGAGGCCGTCGATGCTGACGTTGTTCAGGCCGCGCTTGCGCAGCTGGGAGGAGAGCGTGGCGGTGCAGACACTTTCGAGCTTCGCTTTCAGCTCGGGGGTCAGGACATGCCCGACGGCGGCGCTTTCGTCAGGTGAAAGGCCCGCCGCTGCCCGGGAACCGTACGCCTCCTCCCGCTGCACGTCATCGGCCTTGGGCTGCGCACCAAACTCAGCGAAAGCCGTCGTGCCTTCCTCCACCCGGGTGACCAGCCGCCCGGTGGTGATTTCAGCACCGCCGGTGGCTCCCGTCGTCGTGCTCACTTCAACCTCGACGACGTCGCCCGGCTTGGCAACGGTGGCACCGGCGGGGGTGCCGGTCAGGATGATGTCGCCCGCCTCGAGCGTCAGCAGCTGGGAGAGGTCCGCGACGAGCCGGGCGAACGGGAAAAGCAGGCCCGCGGTGCTGTCGTTCTGGACGAGGTCGCCGTTGTGCCAGGTGCGGATACGCAGTTGGGCCGGATCCACGGCATCCGCGGGGATCAAACCGGGACCGATCGGGGTGAAGCCGTCGCCGCCCTTGGACCGGAGGTTGGAGCCCTTGTCCGCGTAGCGGAGATCGTAGACGCCGAGGTCGTTGCTGGCGGTGACCCACGCGACGTGGCTCCAGGCGTCCTCCAGCCCGACCCGCCGGGCGGCCTTGCCGATGACCAGGGCGATCTCGCCCTCAAAACCGAGGAGTTCACAGCCGGCCGGACGCTCCACAACCGAAGGGTCGTCTGCCGAACTGAACGCCAGGGAGGATGGCGGCTTCAGGAAGTAGGAAGGCTGTTCCGGGGTGCGGCCGCGCTGGGCTGCCCGGCTGGGGTAATTGATGTGCACCGCGATGACCTTGCGGGCCGCGGCCAAGGTGTGCTCGGTGACCTGATCCAAGAATTACTCCTCATCGAGTACGAAATCGTATACGAAGTAATATGGCAGATATCCCTGGCGGCGTCAAGGGCGCGCGGCGAGGCCGTAGTGGTTCCCATCATGACGCGAGCAGGCGAGAGGCCCGGCCGGTTTTCCGGCCGAGCATGCCGCCCATATCCAGGTTGAACAGCTGGCGCTGAATGCGGGCAGCGAACTCGGCGGGTGCGATGTCCTTCAGTTCGGACAGCAGCGGCCCCTGGGCGTACGCCTCCATGGACGAGGTCAGCATCAGCGGGATGTCGAGGGCCTTGGCGGCCTCGGTGAGGGCAAGCGAGTTGGCCTTGAGCTCGTTGAACCCAATGGAACGGACCCATCTCATGGTGCCGACCTGGTGGTCGATCAACAGCATTGCGGTGTTCTGGGCGGTAAAGGACTCGGACATTGTGTCTCCTGGTTCGTGAGCTTGCTGCAGCGTTTGGAACAGTCGGGATTTGTTTCCCGCAAGCCTTCCACGGTCGATCGCCGCACGGTCATCGTTAGCGCCACTCGCGCTGGTTAGGCTCTACAAAATCGCGTGGAGGGGCTCTGGCGGAGACTTGAGGAAGTCACGACGGCGGGCCTCACGGAGGGGGATGGCGAAACGGTGATGCGGCTGATGGAGCGGAGAGCGGAATTTGTCGGACTTTCCAGAACACGCGCTCCAGCACCATCACGGTGTCCGGGAACATGCGCCGGAACCCAATGGCATGGTTCTCACGGATCTGAGGCCGGTTCGTCCACCAAGACCGACAACGTTAACGAAGTCGGCGTCCTCTACAAAGAGGGCCGCCAAGGCCTCCGGATCCGCCGCGTTCCAGGCAGCAGCGAACTCCACGGCGATCCCACGCGGGTTACTGGGCATTGGACAGAACTTTCTGGGGTCCTGGGGGCTTCATCCTTACAGGAGAACCTTAGCGACCCACTTCGGTGCTGACACGAGGTCGGCTAGCTGGACGTCGAAGACACATTGGCGCGGCTGTCCTCATCAATATGCCCACAGGCCCGCGCGTACTGCTCGCCGATGACGGGCTGGAAGTCCGACGCCGGCGCCGCGGCAAGTGCCACCTGCCAGTCGGGACGGGCTCCCGTGAGTGCCCAGGCGGCCTGTGCTGCGGCACCGCGGGCCACGTATTCGTCGGGGCTTGGCACCACAACCGGCAGGTCAAACACCTGTGACGCGATCTTCTGTACCGCCGGGTTCTGCACGGCTCCGCCGATCAGCAGCAGCCGCCGCGCCGGGTAGCCCAAAGCCTGCAAGGCTGCCAGGCCGCCGGACAATCCGCACAGCATCCCTTCTATGGCCGCCCGGGCAATGTTGCTTCGGGTGGCGGACGCGATGCTGAGACCGTGCAGGCTGGCCTTGGCGTGCGGCAGGTTGGGGGTGCGTTCGCCCTCAAAATACGGCACGAGCACCACTCCATCTGCCCCGGGCGCAGCGTCCAATGCCAGCCTGGAGAGTTCATCAAAACCGACGTCCAGCAGCGTGGCCATGGAGCTCAGCGCCCTGGCGGCGTTCAGCGTCACGGCGATGGGCAGGTAGTCGCCGCCCGCGTCTGCAAAGCCGGCAACTGTTCCGCTGGGATCGTAACCAACCTCGGATGCGACGGCGAAGACTGTTCCGCTGGTGCCCACCGAGACCACCACATCCCCGGGCCTGGCGCCCAGACCCAGGGCCGCGGCTGCGTTATCCCCGGCGCCGGCGCCGAGCAGGATTTCAGCCCGCCCGCCGCCACCACTTGGGCCAGCATCCGTACGAGGGCCAGCGCCGGCGTTGCTCCCGGCAAAACAGAGTGGATGAACACGGCCGGCGGTTTCGCCGGCAGCCAGCACGCGCGGCAGGATGACAGCGCCCCCGGCCGCGGGGGCAGCCGAAACAGGTGCAGCTCCTGCCGCTTCCTGCTCTTGAAGGGCTTCGCGTGCGTCCCTGCCGAAGGCCAGCCGGAATAGCTCCACGTCATAGCTGCCGGAAGCGGGGCTCCAGTAGCCGGTCCCGCTGGCATCCGAGCGGTCCGTTGTGAGCGCCTCCAGGTCCGGGCCCAGCGGGCTGGCCCCGGCCGGACCGTATCCCCGCAGGCGCCAGCTCAGCCAGTCATGGGGGAGGGCAACGGCTGCCACCCTGGCCACACTTTCGGGCTCGTTGTCCCTGACCCAGCGGATCTTGGTCACCGTGAAGGATGCCACCGGCACCAGCCCGGTACGCCGCGCGAACTCCCCGGCCCCTACCTCGTCGATGAGTGCCGCTGCAGCTGCAGCGGAGCGGGTGTCATTCCACAGGAGCGCGGGCCGCACCACGTTTCCGTCGCGGTCCAGCAGCACCATGCCGTGCTGCTGGCCAGCGACGGACAATGCGTCCACGTCCGCCAGACCGCCGGCGTCCTCGATGGCTTCGGCCAGGGCCCGCCACCAATGGTCAGGATGGACTTCCGTCCCGTCCGGGTGGCTCGCCCGGCCCTCGCGGACCAGGACACCGCTTTGGGCGTCCAGGACCGCAACCTTGCAACTTTGGGTAGAGGAGTCGACCCCGGCAACGAGGTTCAAGGAAGCAGCCGCCACAGTATCAGCGCGCTCCGAGAAGGTGCTCGATGAAGAGCTGCTGCAGCCGCACGAAGCCGAAGCCCTTGCCGCCAAAGTAGGCATCGGCGTCGAAATCCTCGTAGGAAGCGCGGTCCGATCGCAGCTGCTCGTAGCCTTCACCCGGGTTGAGGGTGGGCTCATTGATTTTGGCAACGCGGGAAGCCAGCAGCGCTTCCTGCACTTCGGGATCGGCACGGAAGGCCTTCGCGCGTTCCTTCAGCAGCAGGTAGGTCTGCATGTTCGCGGCGGCGGAGTCCCACACGCCGTCGATGTCCTCGGTGCGGCTGGGCTTGTAGTCGAAGTGGCGGGGGCCGCCGTAGGCCGGTCCGCCGTCGGGGCCGCCGTTTTCGAGCAGGTCCACCAGGGAGAACGCGTTCTGCAGGTCGCCGTGGCCAAACACCAGGTCCTGGTCGAACTTGATGCTGCGCTGGCCGTTGAGGTCGATGTGGAACAGCTTGCCCTGGTAAAGGGCCTGGGCAATCCCGTGGGTGAAGTTGAGACCGGCCATCTGCTCGTGGCCGGTCTCGGGGTTAACGCCCACAAGTTCGGGACGTGCCAGGGTCTCGATGAACGCAAGGGCGTGTCCCAGGGTGGGGAGCAGGATGTCGCCGCGGGGTTCGTTCGGCTTCGGTTCGATGGCGAAGCGGATGTTGTAGCCCTTGTCCGTGACGTAGTCGCCGAGCAGATTCACGGCCTCGCGGTAACGCTCCAGGGCGCCGCGGATGTCCTTGGCGGCGTCGTACTCGCTGCCCTCACGGCCGCCCCACATCACGAACGTTTCGGCGCCCAGTTCAGCTGCGAGGTCGATGTTGTCCAGCACTTTGCGCAAGGCGAAGCGGCGCACGCCCCGGTCATTGCTCGTGAAGCCGCCGTCCTTGAAAACCGGGTGGCTGAACAGATTCGTGGTGACCATCGGAACGATCATCCCCGTGGACTTGAGCGCACCGGTCAGCCGGTCGATCTCACGCTGGCGATCAGCTGCCGAGCAGCCAAAGGGAAACAGATCGTTGTCGTGGAAGGTGATGCCGTAGGCACCCAGATCACTCAGCTTGTTGACGGCTTTGACGGTGTCCAGGGGCGGACGGGTGGCAGAACCGAACTGGTCCTGGGCCTCCCAGCCGACCGTCCAAAGGCCGAAGGAAAACTTGTCTTCGCGGGTGGGCTGAATCGTCATTGAATGCTCCGTTAGTAGGTGTGAAGAGGAGTGCGTACCGCGTCCCTTTGATGAGTCGCAGCATTTTGTTCTGCACACAAACATATTAGGAATTTCCGTGATGTCAACCACTAGGCACTCCGAGCTAGGCTGGGTTCTGAATGCCCACTCCCTGCAAATCTCTGGTTTTGTGCACCCGAAGCTGTTATGTTGCGAAGAACACCAAACCTGAAAACCAGACTCCGTGGAGGACCCAGAGCGTGACTGAACAACGTGTGCAAGAACGGAACTGGTCCGGAAACCTCGGCTACCGGGCGGAGCGGATCGCACACCCGCGCACCGTGGCGGAGCTGCAGGAACTGGTGGCCGGAGCCCGAACCATCCGCGCCCTGGGATCCCGCCATTCGTTCAACGACATCGCCGACACTTCCGGCACACTGTCGGCCCTGGACCTGCTGGATCCGGCCATCACCGTCGATGCTGAGAACATGACCGTCACCGTGAGCGGAGGCACGCGGTACGGGACGCTCGCCGCTGAGCTGCAGCGGCAAGGCTTCGCCCTGCACAACCTGGCCTCGCTGCCCCACATTTCGGTGGCCGGTGCGGTGGCCACGGCCACGCACGGCTCCGGTGACGGCAACGGGAATCTGGCCACCGCCGTCGCCGGCTTGGAACTGGTGACAGCCGACGGCGGCATCCTCACCGCCCGCCGCAGCGAGACCATGGACTTTGACGGCATGGTAGTGGGACTCGGCGCCCTAGGAATCGTTAGCAGCGTGACCCTGGACATAGAGCCCGCCTTCCATGTTGCCCAGCACGTTTTTAAGAACCTGGACTGGGAGCAGGTTCTGGAGAATTTCGACGGCGTCACCTCCTCCGCGTACAGCGTCAGCCTCTTCACCGACTGGAGCGGCAGTACCGTAGGGCAAGCCTGGCTGAAAAGCCGGTTGCCGGATCTGAAAGGGGATGCCGTCAGGCGTGACTTCTTCGGCGGCACCCCGGCCCTGTCGGCCCGGCATCCGCTCCCGGGCGTCTCCGGAAGCAACTGCACGGAACAACTCGGCGTGCCGGGGCCGTGGTCGGACCGGCTTGCCCACTTCAGGATGGAATTCACGCCCAGCAAGGGCGACGAACTCCAGTCCGAGTACCTGGTGCCCCGGGAACACGCTGCGGATGCCATCCGCACGCTGCGCAAACTCTCCGGGGTCCTGACTCCCTTGCTCCTGGTCTCCGAGATCCGCACGATTGCTGCCGACCGGCTCTGGCTGAGCCCAAATTATGGTCGCGACGGCATCGGCCTGCACTTCACCTGGCGGCAGGACCAGCCTGCGGTGGAGGCGGTACTGCCACTGCTTGAGGCGGAGCTGGCGCCCTTTGGCGCACGGCCTCACTGGGGCAAGCTGTTCGACGGCGGTGTTGCCGCCGTCGGGCCCCTGTACCCACACTTCGATGACTTCAGGGCCCTGGCCGGCCGGCTGGATCCGGCCGGAAAGTTCCGCAACCGGTTCCTGGACTACGCGGTCTTCGGCTCCTGATATTGTCACGGATGATGTCCTCAGCAACCCGCCTCCCCGCAACGGCCAGCGATCCCGATCCGTCGCGGCGGAACAACCTTGCCCTGATCGCAACCCTGGTGCACCACCATGGTGTCCTCAGCCGAGCGGAGCTGACCAGACGGACCGGGCTGAACAGGTCCACGGTGGGGACGCTGGTGGGCCAGCTGGTGGCCCTCGGACTCGTCTATGAAGCGGCGCCGTCCGGCGAGGCCCAGGTTGGCCGTCCGAGCCCGGACGTAAGGCCTGATCCGTCCACGGCGGCATTGGCCGTGAACCCGGAAGTGGACGCCGTCACCATCGGACTGGTGAGCCTGGGCGGAAAAGTCCAGAAGAAAATCCGCTTCGCCACGGAGCGGATCCCCACCGCCAAGGAAGCCGTCAACATCGCTGCCGCAGTCATTGCAGGGATGCGGACGGAGCTCGATGCGTCCTACCGGATCGTTGGCATCGGCTTGGCAGTGCCCGGCCTGGTCAACCGTGCCGACGGGGTGGTCCGCCACGCTCCCCATTTGGGTTGGCGCGACCAACCCGTGGCCCGGATGATGGGCGAGGCCACCGGCTACCCGTGCCTGGCGGACAACGATGCCTCCCTGGGTGCGGAAGCCGAGCTCATTTTCGGGGCCGGCGCCGGACGCGGCAACCTGGTCTACCTCAACGGCGGCGCCAGCGGCATCGGCGGCGGCGTTATTGCGGACGGGGCGTTGCTGCGCGGGTCCGCCGGATATGCCGGCGAACTCGGACACACCTTCGTGCGCACCGACGGTAAGATCTGCCACTGCGGTGCCTCCGGCTGCCTCGAAACCGAAGTGTCCCAGTCGCGGCTCTTTGACCTGGCCGGGCTCGGCGGCGGCGACGCCAGCCAGCTCGAAGCGGCCCTCCGCTCGAAAGTCAGTGAGGAGCTGGCCGCGGAAGTGGCCCGCCAACTGGGCTATCTGGGCATCACCCTGCGCAACGCCGTCAACACGTTCAACCCGGACGCGATCGTCCTCGATGGGTTCCTGGGCATTCTGCACGCACTCTCGCCTGACACGCTGGACGGCCTGATCCGGACCCAGGCCCTGGACGAGGCGGCGGGCCGGGCCAGGATCTACCGTGCCGCGCTGGGCTCGGATCTAATGATGATCGGGGCTGCCGAACTGGCGTTTACCCGATTACTCGCGGACCCGGCAGGCATCACCACCCTGCCCGCACCTCCTGCGAAGGTGCGCTGAGCGGCCTGAGGACGGCACCTCCCCGTGGGCGGGCGTGCCCGGGCCAGTCCCCACGGCGCACGCTGCTTTCCGCATCGATCACGGCCATAGAATATTGGACACCACCTTGTCTTCCACCGAAGGGTCCCTCGCATGGGCAACACCATTGACCGACGCCAGCCACGCCTGGAGGACGTGGCAGCGCGGGCAAAAGTGTCCCACCAGACGGTCTCGCGGGTCATCAACAACCACCCCAATGTCAGCAGCGCCACCAGGGAGAAAGTGGAAGCGGCGATTGCGGAACTCGGCTACCGGCGCAACACCGCCGCCAGGAGCCTGGTCACCCGGCGTTCGCAAACCATAGGTGTGCTCGCGGCCGAAATGGGGCAGTACGGCCCGGCCAACACCCTTCTCGGAGTCCAGCAGGCTGCCCGGGAGGCCGGTTACTTTGTGAGCATCGAGGCCATCAAGGAGGCTGGAGCGGATGCCATCTCGGACGCCGTTCGCCATCTCACGGACCAGGGCGCGGACGGGATCATCGTCATTGTGCCCCACGACGGTACCGTTCAGGCGCTGGAGGGCCTCACCCTGGACGTTCCCGTGATCCTTGTGGGTGCCGCCGGTGGGGGCCTCTTCAGCGGAGCGCTGGTGGACCAGAAGCTCGGGGCGCGCCTGGCGGTCTCGCACTTGATCGACCTGGGGCACCGGCGGATCGGGCATGTTTCCGGGCCCCAGGACTGGGTTGACGGCAGGTCACGTGCCGAGGGCTGGGGTGAGCGGCTCCGCGAGGCCGGTCTTCCTGATGACCTGTTGATCGAGGGAGATTGGAGCGCCGGCAGCGGGTACCGGATCGGCCGGCAGCTTGCGGCTGAGCGTACGGCTACGGCTCTGTTCGTTGGCAATGACCAGATGGCCCTGGGCCTGCTGCGCGCCTTCAGCGAAGCGGGGGTCCGCGTGCCCGACGACGTCTCCGTGGTGGGCTTCGATGACCAGCCTGAGTCGGGCTACTTCACGCCGCCCCTGACCACCGTGCGCCAGGACTTCGAGGAACTCGGCAGGCGCTGCATGGGCGTTATGCTGAACGCCCTTGAGGGCGGCGCGGGCGCAGGCACCATCATGGTGGAGCCGGAGCTGGTTGTCCGCAGCAGCACGTCCGCTCCCGCCTGAACCCTTCCTGATCTTCCCAGCCATAACCCCGACACTTGACGTGCCAATTGTTAGCGCTCACAATTGAATCAATCCGCGCTCACCGGACCAGCTATTTGGAGGACTTCATGGACGTCACAGTGGACGGCACAGACAACTACGTCATCGGCGTGGACTACGGAACGCTTTCGGGACGGGCCGTTGTGGTCCGGGTCCGTGACGGCAAGGAACTGGGCAGCGGTGTCTTCGACTATCCGCACGCCGTGGTCACCGGTGCTTTGCCGGCGGATGTAGCGGGTGATGCGGGCGACGGCGCCGCCCGGCTTCCCGGGGAATGGGCACTTCAAGTGCCGAACGACTACCGCGACGTCCTCCGCCACGCCGTCCCCGCAGCGATCGTAGACGCCGGGATCAACCCGGCGGCCGTCATCGGAATTGCCACTGACTTCACGGCCTGCACCATGGTTCCGGTCAAGGCCAACGGCACCCCGCTCAACGAACTGCCCGGCTTTGCCAGCCGCCCGCACGCTTACGTGAAGCTGTGGCGGCACCACGCCGCGCAGCCGCAGGCGGACCGGATCAACGCCCTGGCCGCCGAGCGCGGCGAAGCCTGGCTGCCGCGCTACGGGGGACTGATTTCCTCCGAGTGGGAATTCGCCAAGGGCCTGCAATTGCTGGAGGACGACCCGGATGCCTATGCCGCCATGGACCACTGGGTGGAGGCGGCCGACTGGATCGTCTGGCAGCTTTGCGGCCAGTACGTTCGCAACGCCTGCACCGCCGGTTACAAGGGCATCTACCAGGACGGCCGGTACCCCTCGGAGGACTTCCTCGCCGCGCTGAACCCGGAATTCAAGGACTTCGTCAGCACCAAACTCGAACACACCATCGGGCGCCTCGGCGACGCCGCGGGCTACTTGACCGCCGAGGCCGCCGCCTGGACCGGACTGCCGGAAGGCATTGCCGTGGCCGTCGGCAACGTGGACGCCCATGTCACCGCCCCGGCCGCAAAAGCCGTGGAGCCGGGGCAGCTGGTGGCCATCATGGGCACCTCCACCTGCCACGTGATGAACGGCGCCGAACTGCGGGAAGTGCCGGGCATGTGCGGCGTAGTGGACGGCGGGATCGTGGACGGCCTGTGGGGCTACGAAGCCGGCCAGTCCGGCGTAGGTGACATCTTCGGCTGGTTCACGAACAACGGTGTCCCGCCTGAATACCACCGGGCGGCGGCCGCGGCAGGCCTGGGCATTCACGAATACCTCACCGACCTTGCCGCCCGCCAGGCCATCGGCGAGCACGGACTCATCGCCCTGGACTGGCACTCCGGCAACCGTTCGGTACTGGTGGACCACGAACTCTCCGGCGTGGTGGTGGGCCAGACCCTCGCCACAAAGCCCGAGGACACGTACCGGGCACTGCTGGAGGCCACGGCCTTCGGGACCCGGACCATCGTGGATGCCTTCCGCAATTCCGGTGTGCCCGTCAAGGAGTTCATCGTGGCCGGCGGCCTGCTGAAGAACACGCTGCTCATGCAGATCTACGCGGACATCACCGGCCTGCAGCTTTCCACCATCGGCTCCACCCAGGGCCCCGCGCTGGGCTCCGCCATCCACGCCGCCGTTGCGGCCGGACAGTACGCCAATATCCGCGAAGCGGCGGCCGCCATGGGCGCAGAACCCGGCGACGTCTACACGCCCATCGCCGAGAACGTGGCCGCATATGAGGAGCTGTTCCAGGAATACCGCACGCTCCACGACTACTTCGGCCGGGGCGCCAATGACGTAATGCACCGGCTCAAGGCCATCCAGCGCCGGGCCACCGGAGTTCAGCCCCGGGCGTCCGGTGCCGCGGCAGTACCCGCCGCACCCTCAACTGTTGGAGCCTCCGCATGAGCACCGCGAACGTAAAGACACCGGACACCATCGCCCGGATCCGGCAGGAAGTCTGCACCCTGCACGCCGAACTGACCCGCTACGGGCTGGTGGTGTGGACCGCCGGCAATGTCTCCGCCCGTGTGCCCGGCCGGGACCTGATGGTGATCAAGCCGTCCGGCGTTTCCTACGATGACCTCACACCCGAACAGATGGTGGTCACCGACCTCTACGGCGTGCCCGTGGATGGCGATGCGGATGGTGAGTGGGGCAACCCGCCGCTGTCGCCTTCGTCGGACACCGCGGCGCACGCATATGTCTACCGGCACATGCCCGACGTCGGCGGTGTGGTGCACACGCACTCCACCTACGCCACGGCGTGGGCAGCCCGGGGCGAGTCGATCCCGTGCGTGCTGACCATGATGGGCGATGAATTCGGCGGCTCCATCCCGGTAGGCCCGTTCGCGCTGATCGGTGACGACTCGATCGGGCAGGGAATTGTGGAGACGCTGAAGAATTCCACCTCACCCGCGGTCCTGATGCAGAACCACGGCCCGTTCACCATCGGCAAGGACGCCCGTTCCGCAGTGAAGGCCGCCGTGATGTGCGAGGAAGTGGCGCGCACCGTCCATGTCGCACGCCAGCTCGGCGAACCTATCGCCATCGACCAGTCCCGGATCGACTCCCTCTACGCCCGCTACCAGAACGTCTACGGCCAGTAACTGCCGCCGTCGGCCCAGCCCCAAACTTTCACAGGAGACAACCATGAACAACGCCAACAGCACGTCCCTCGGCCACTACGAGGTCTGGTTCCTCACCGGCAGCCAGCACCTCTACGGCGAGGACGTCCTCAAGCAGGTCGCCGCCCAGTCGCAGGAGATTGCCGCCGCGCTGAACGCCTCCTCCGACGTCCCCGTCAAGGTGGTCTGGAAGCCGGTCCTCACTGATTCGGAGGCCATCCGCCGCACCGCGCTGGAAGCGAACTCGGACGATTCAGTGATCGGCGTGACGGCGTGGATGCACACGTTCTCCCCGGCCAAGATGTGGATCCAGGGCCTGGACCTGCTGCGCAAGCCGCTTCTGCACCTGCACACGCAGGCCAATGTTGAGCTGCCCTGGGCGGACATCGACTTCGACTTCATGAACCTGAACCAGGCCGCCCACGGCGACCGCGAGTTCGGCTACATCCAGTCCCGCCTCGGCATTCCCCGCAAGACCGTGGTGGGCCACGTGTCCAACCCGGAAGTCTCGCGCCAGGTGGGCGTGTGGCAGCGGGCGTCGGCCGGCTGGGCCGCGGTCCGGACCCTCAAGCTGACCCGCTTCGGTGACAACATGCGCAACGTCGCCGTCACCGAAGGCGACAAGACCGAAGCGGAGCTGCGCTTCGGCGTCTCCGTGAACACGTGGTCCGTCAACGAACTCGCCGACGCCGTGCACGGCGCCGCAGAGTCCGACGTCGACGCCCTGGTTGCGGAATACGAGAGCCTCTACGAGGTGGTCCCGGAACTCCGCGCCGGGGGAGCGCGGCACGAGTCGCTGCGATACAGCGCCCGGATCGAACTGGGGCTGCGCAGCTTCCTTGAGGCCAACGGCTCCGCCGCGTTCACCACCTCCTTCGAAGACCTGGGCGAACTTCGCCAGCTGCCCGGCATGGCCGTGCAGCGGCTCATGGCCGACGGCTACGGCTTCGGCGCCGAGGGCGACTGGAAGACGGCCATTCTGGTCCGCGCCGCCAAGGTAATGGGCGCGGGCCTGCCCGGCGGCGCCTCCCTGATGGAGGACTACACGTACCACCTCGAGCCCGGCGCCGAGAAGATCCTGGGCGCGCACATGCTCGAGGTCTGCCCGTCGCTGACGGCCACAAAACCGCGCGTCGAGATCCACCCGCTCGGTATCGGCGGCAAGGAAGACCCGGTCCGGATGGTGTTCGACACCGACGCCGGCCCCGGTGTCGTGGTGGCGCTCTCGGACATGCGCGACCGCTTCCGGCTCGTGGCGAACGCCGTCGATGTCGTGGACCTGGACGAGCCGCTGCCCAACCTGCCGGTGGCCCGGGCTCTCTGGTCGCCGAAACCCGACTTCGCCACGTCGGCCGCCGCGTGGCTCACCGCAGGCGCCGCGCACCATACGGTACTGTCCACGCAGGTGGGGCTGGACGTGTTCGAGGACTTCGCCGAAATTGCCAAGACCGAGCTCCTCACCATCGATGAAGGCACCACCATCAAGCAGTTCAAGAAGGAACTTAACTGGAACGCCGCCTACTACAAGCTGGCCGGCGGGCTGTGAACGGCACCGAACTTCAGCTCGTCTCGGGGGACTACAACGCCGCCGTTGTGCAGCGCGGCGGTGCGCTGAGGCGGCTGACGTTCCAAGGCCGGGACCTGGTGGTGCCGTTCGACGCCGATGCGCCCATCCCGTCCTACCGGGGGATCATCGCTGCGCCGTGGCCCAACCGGATCGCCGACGGCACCTACCGTATTGCCGGCGTCGAGCATCAACTGCCCATCAACGAACCGGAGAGGGGCACGGCGCTGCACGGGCTCGCCTTCGACCGTTTGTGGACCATTGAACGCAGCCGTGCCGACGCGGTGAGCCTGTCCTGCGAGCTCCCCGGGGCCCCAGGGTATCCGTTCCACCTTCGGCTCCACGTCGAATACAAGCTGGACGACGCCGGGCTGCACACCACCGTCACGGCAAACAACGCCGGAGACGAGGCGGCCCCTTACGGGGTTTGCCCGCACCCGTATCTGCTGGCCGGACCTGCACCGTTGGATGAGTGGACGGTCGGGATCCCCGCGGGGTCTTTTCTCGAGGTCACGCCGGACCGGCTCCTGCCGGTCGCAACCCGGACGGTGGAGGGGCATCAGTTCGACTTCCGGGCGCCGCGGGCAATCGGCGGCACGCAGATCGACCACGCCTTCACCGACCTAGAGTTCGACGACGGCGGCCACGCCCACCTGATCGCCAGGGACCCAGGCGGAACCGGGGTGGGCATGGCCTGGGACCGGACATGCCCCTGGCTGCAGATCCATACCGCCGACAAACCCGCCCCCGCAGCGAACAGGCTGGGCCTGGCGGTTGAGCCGATGACCTGTCCGCCGGACGCCTTCAACAGCGGCCAGGATCTGCTGAAGCTGGAACCAGGCAGCAGCCACCAGGCCGGCTGGAGCATCTTCGCCGCCTGATGCCGCGTGGTGGTGGCGTTGACACGCGCAGAAGCGGCCGGCCCCGGCAGTCTGCCGGGGCCGGCCGCTTCAATGGACAAGCAGGTCAGTGCACAATCGCGTCAGTGCATGCGCGGGTCAGTGCGCCAGCAGCGTCTCGAGCGGTTCTCCCGCCGCGATCCGTGCCAGCAGCTCCGGCTCGGCCGCATCGGAGTCGAGCGCCTGCTCCAGGACAGCTGGCGCTTCCTGCTGGGTCAACACAATCACGCCGTTATCGTCGCCCAGCACCCAGTCGCCGGGGGCCACGTCCACGCCCCCGCATGTCACGGGAACGTTGACCGCAGACTCCGTGCCGTGCAGGCGCTTGGTGGTGAGGCATGACGTGCCGCGGGCGAAGACCGGCAGGCCGGTGCTCCGCAGCTCCAGCAGGTCCGTTGCCACGCCGTCCACCACGATGCCGGCGGCGCCCTGGGCCTTGGCGGCTGCGGCCGTCACTGCGCCGACGGGGGCATGGCGGCGATCGCCGTCCATGTCCACCACCAGCACTGCGCCGGGGTACAGCTCCAGCAACGCCCGGTTCATGGCGATCGCGTCATTGCCGACGATCCGGACGGTGACTGCAGGCCCGGCCACCTTCACGCCGTCCAGCAGCGACTGGATGGCCGGGTCAACGAATCCGACTTCGAGGAAATGCCCGATGGTGGCGTAGCTGACGGCCGCCAGGCCAGCGAGGACCTGCGTGCAAGAACGGGATGCGCCAGCCCCAGCTGAGCAGTGCCTCGGTGCTGACGCTTGAGGCGACGATCAGGAACGCCACGTTGGCGATCAGTGTTCCGGCGGGCACGCCCACCTGGACCAGGGAACCGTAGAACCCGCGCTGTGAGGCGCGTGCATGTTCCACTGTCATCAGCACGGCCCCGCCCCACTCGCCGCCCAGGGCCAGGCCCTGAATGACGCGGAGGAAGAGGAGGAGCACTGGGGCCATGATGCCGATGCTGTTGTAGTCCGGCAGCAGTCCGATGGCGAACGTGGCGGCGCCCATGGTCAGGAGCGAGATCAGGAGCATGGACTTGCGTCCCGGCCTGTCCCCGAAGTGGCCGAAGATGATGGCGCCCACCATGCGGGCGATGTAGGCCGAGGCGAACGTGCCGAATGCGAGCATGGTGCCCACCAGCGGGTCGAAGCTGGGGAAGAAGATTTTGTTGAAGACGAGCGCGGATGCTGTTCCGAAAACGAAGAGGTCGTGCCACTCGACGGTGGTGCCGATGACGCTGGCGACGGCGATTTTTGCGGATTTTTGTGAGGTCCAGCCGTGCCGTAGCAGTGGCGGTGGTATTTACCATGTTGGCCATCAGTTCGCCAGATGGGGTGCGGGGACGATGTCCGGTGCAGGTAGTTACCAACTATTCTGTGTCGGCCATCACAGTTCAATGGCAATAAATCCACCAGAAAACGCCGACAAATGTGAGTTCACACAACACACCCCTTGGGGTATTAATGGGCGGCTACGCGCAGGCCACTACCAGTCGGGCGGTCTGCGCCGGATCAGTGCATCACACCTGGGCAGAAAGTTCGTGCCGGGTCAGGCTCAGGTACACCTTTCCGTCTTCGACCCGGTTGATGGCATCCGCAGCCGCATAGGAGTCGCTGGCCCAGAATCCGCGGGCATCGATTTTGATGTAGCCCGAATGGAACAACCGCCGGGCCATCAGCTCGGGTACTTTCGGTTCCCTGCCGAAGACAGCACTCAGCCCGAGGTTGATCAAATCCTGTTGGGAAGCCGTGGCGGCTTCTTCGAACACTTCTGCCTTAGTGTTGGGGGGAACGATGCGCTCAACAGCACCGATATCATCGCCCGACGCATCCACAACACGCATTCCCTTGGACACGGATTCCAAGACGTCCACGATCGTCCTCCTCCACTCAACTTCATTACGGCACCGTTGCGCTCCACGGTCAAGGGGACCCGGTGGCAGAAGAGGACCTGGGCCGTGGTGGTGATGTTGCCTATGGACAGGAAATGGCGCACCGTCTCCTCGAGGCGTTCGCGTTCTCCGCCGCGGCACGGTGAGAGTGCCGCGTCCAGGTCCGCCCACAGGTCCAGGCTGGCGTCCTGGAGCTGTTGTTTGGCCCGCCGGGCCCACGCCGCGGCGGCCGTTAGGGGTCCACGGTCCGATGGGTGGAGCAGCAGGGCCAGCCGCTCGGCGGTCCGGGCGGCCGACGGGAGTCCGCGGAGGCCGGAGAAGCTTTCCACATAGCCGCAGGGGATCCCGGCGATGCCGGCCGGGATGAACGGCCCCGCAGGATGCCGCCCGCCGGCCGTGGCCTTACCCAATTGCCAGAAGACATACGTGCTGCCGCCGAACTCGTGGACAAAAAGCCGCTGCGAGGACTGGGGCCCTTGGGCAAAGGCGCGGAGCTTGGTGGCTGCCTCCGCGCTGGCGGCCTCAATCGAGTACCGGGCGTCAGGGTCGGCGACCAGGGCGGCGGACGCCTGGCTGATGGTGTCCGCCGAGAATTCGGACTTGCTGAACAGCCGGGCGATGAATTCGCGCCGGATATTGGATTCCTCCTGGGCCATGCGGACCGCGCTCGGCCGAATAGCTTGAGTGTGTGCGGCGAATTCGTCCACCACCCGCCACACCCGGTCCACCCGGGACGTGAGCCGTTCCTCGCTCCAACGCCCCATGACGCACATTGTGCCCGATGCCACAGGAAGCGCGAGCGAGGCGACGCGGCGGCGGTGCGAGGGGCGGCAACCCGCGTTCCGGCCGGATCCGAAGCAGTATTGCCGCAATCTTGACCCAAACCGGCATGTTGGTGCACCCATTGCCATTTAGGGTGGGGCCCAATGGTTCAGGCGGCCGGATCAAAATCACCAGCGTTCGGAGCGCACTAAGTGGCCCAGAAAAACGAAATCCTGCCTTCACCTTGGAGCGAAAAAGTGGAAGACGAACCAGGCACCGCCGCGGGACACGAGGAAGATCACAATTGTCCGACAAGCCCAAGGCCCAGCCAAAGGCCAGGCACCGTCTCTATGGCTATGACCAGGATCTGTGGCTCTGAACCGTCGGCTCAGCGCCGCTTACGTTTGGACCGTTGCTCCTCCCGCCGCTCGGAGCTGTCACGTTCAGCCGAACGTTGCGATTTCCCTGCCACCACCACCTTCTGGTGCCACTCGCGCTGGTAGGCCCGGCGGGCGGCGGCATCGGTGCGGCGGGCCAGGGCGGCGAGTTCGCGCTGAAGTTTGCCGTAGCTCAGCCAGCGGCGCTCATCGAGTGTCCCGTCCGCCAAAGCCGCCTGCACGGCGCAGCCGGGCTCCTGCTGGTGGGCGCAATCAGCGAACCGGCAGCGGCTTGCCAGTTCCTCCACGTCCCCGAACATCTCCACCATGCCGTCATCGGCGTCGAACAGGCCGAATCCCCGGACGCCCGGAGTGTCCATGAGGACGGCTCCGTTCGGCAACGGCACGAGTTCGCGCGACGTGGTGGTGTGCTTGCCTTTGAAGTCGCCGGAGCGGACCTCGCCGGTGTGCTGGACCTCGCGGCCCGCCAAGGCGTTGATGAGCGTGGACTTGCCGGCGCCCGAGGGGCCGAGGAGGACCAGCGTGCCGTGCGGCGGCAAGTGTGCCAGCAGCGCATCGATCCCGTCGCCGTTCTCGGCTGACGTGGTGACCACGTCGACGCCCGCCGCCTGCAGGATGACCTTCCCGACGACGTCGTCCGCTATGTCCGCAAGGTCGGCTTTGGTGATGATCACCAGCGGAACCGCCCCGGAATCCCAGGCTGCCACGAGTGTGCGTTCGAGGCGGTTGTGCGTGAGCGGCCGGTCCACCGGGACCACTACACCCACCACATCCATGTTGGCGGCCAGTACCTGCGCCTCCGAGGAATCTTCAAAGGCGCGCTTCCGGCTGAGCTCAGACCGGCGCGGGAGGATCTCGGTGATCTGGCGGCCGCCCGCGCGGTTGGGCCCGATCCAGACCCAGTCGCCGGTGACCGGAACGCCGGCGTCGAGCGGGTACGGCAGGTGGAGAAGTTCGCCGCCAACGGCTGTGAGCACGAGGTTGCGGTCCAGGCGCACCACCCGTCCGCGCTCGCTGTGTTGGTTCGCTGGGTGGCGGGTCCGGTGTTGGGTTTGGTGGGCGTCAAAATAGCCGGCGACGGCGGGGGAGTAGCCATACGTCGTGGGCCCTTCGGGCCCAGGGATCGAGTCGGAGGTTGATGGGGAGTAGCTGTCCAGGCTGGTGCCTGAGGAATTGTTCAAGGTGAGTCCTCGGGAGAGGTCTCCAGACTCCGGAATCAGCGCAGCCCTGCGGCCGTTAGGCCTGTCGGTTGGTGTGTTGGGCGCTTACGCCGTGCGGATGCTGGAGACGGTGATGCTTGGTTTGATGCGTGCGGGGCGCACTGGGCGCGGGGCTGTAGCAATCATCAAAACCACCTCCGTTTCTCTCCAGATGTCCGGATGCTGTCACGGACTCTCGGCTCTGAGTGTAGCTGGCCGGGGTTGAGTTGAATAGGGCAGCTTCCGCTTGGTCCGGCCGCGCCGGTTCCCGTTAGCCGGTGGGGCCGGTCAGTTGGTAGTTCAGCAGCACGATGCCGGACGGAAAGGAGCGGCACTCCCGGAGCGCAAGCTTTTTCCATTCGCTCATCCTGCCGAAGAAGGGCACTCCGCCGCCGAGGATGACCGGCACGACGGCGACGCCCAGTTCGTCCAGCAGACCCAACTCGATGAATTCAGTGATGAGCTGACCGCCGCCGAACACGCAAATGTCCTTCTCCGCAGGGATGGCGGACTTTATCCGGACGACAAGATCGCGCAAATCTCCGGAGTACAGGTGCGTGTTCCGTCCCGTGGCCAGAGTTTCATCGTGGGAGAGGACATACGTGGGAACCGCGGAGCCCCGGCTGCCCATTGCCGCCATTTCCCGGTAGGTATTGGCACCCATGACATAGGCCCCGGTTCTGCGCTCAGTTGCCTCGAATCCGTAATCCTCATTCTTGGCCATGGCATCGTTCAGCCATGACAGGTCCCCGCTCTCTGAACGGATGTAGCCATCGAGGCTGACCGCCATGCCGCCAAAGATGGTGCCCATAGTCGCGACGCTATCCAGCACCGATGCTACGGTCAAGACCACCGCGGCGCCGCCCGGAAACTCCGGCTTACGCCCTTGTGGTGCCGGCGGATGGGTCCGTGCGGCAAACAATTGAGTGGAGCAGCCCATACTCTCCTGAGCGAGGAATGCCGATGTGTCAGAGACGTACAGATCGTGATCCTGGAGCACGCTACACGGATGCCTTGGGTTTTGCCGCCCACCGCGAATATGAACACATCGAGCGGATCGGGGCTGCACAGCTCATTCCGCGGCTGGAGCGCAGGACCATCCAAACGTTCGAGGTTACGGCGGACGCCTAGGTTTATCAGCCCTGGGCTGCAGCCACTACGCGCTCGCCGTTGAAGTATTCGAGGTGCCAACCCTCGGTGGCATGGTAGTGGGCCAGGTTCAGCACCGCGTTGTCGATCCTGTGCAATGTGCGGCCGATGGCGCGGTTAAGGCTCACCCGGAGGAGTGTGCCGTGGGCGACCACAAGGACGCGGCGGGCGGGGAATTCTTCGGCGAGCGCTTCCAGTGCACCCAACCCGCGCGCGGCCGCGTCTTCCTCGCTTTCGGCGCCGCGGTAACCACCGGGTATGCGCAGGGCCTCCAGCTCGGGGCCGGCCTGCAACCCCTCTGCCGGTCCGAAGCTGCGTTCGGCCAGCGCCGGAATGTGCCGCGTAACGCTCAGCCCCAGCCCGTCCGCAATCACGCTGGCGGTTTCCGCGGCACGGCTAAGCGGCGAGGACACGATCGCATCCCACTCGTAGTCTGACAGGACGTCGACGGCGTCGCGCGCCTGCCCACGGCCGACGTCGTTCAGCGGAATATCGGTGGCTCCCTGGAGCCGACGCTGCGCATTCCAGTCTGTCTGGCCATGGCGGATCAGGGCGAAGGTCGTAAGGGTCATGCTGTCTATTCTCCCTGACGGCGGGGACGGTCCGGGCAGCCGCCGGGATCAAGGCAACCTGTCTAGGCCCAAGGGTCCGGTCCGGCGTTCCGGTCGATGAAGTCCAGGACAGCCGGATGGGCAGGATTAATAAGGTGCCCGCCCGGGACCAGCACCGTATGGGTGAAGGGCAGTGCACCCGACAACCTGGCGTTCACGGACCGGCAGGCCTCGGGGGAGTCCTCGGCGGAGACAATCAGGGTGGTCCGGCGGATCCCTGCGAGTTGCTCCTCGTTCAGTTCCAGAGCATCGTCGCTGAGATCCAGGCCGTGGCCGTTGATTTCGGCCAGGACAGCGTGGCTCGTGTCGGCAAACATGTGTTTGAGCCCTGCGGGAAGCGACTCCCACGTCGCATCCCCCAGGGCTTCCCGGATCACAATCTCGGCGGCAAGCCCGGGCTGAGCGTCCGTGTGCTCAAGCACACGGCGGCGCAGGCCGCGGGCCCAGGCGTCTGCATCCGGAGCGATGGTGAACAACGCCGGTTCCAATAGGACCAGCGCTTTGACTTTGTCCGGGAAACGGCGGGCAAGTTCGATGGCGATCAGGCCGCCTGTGCTGCGGCCGATCACGATTGCCGGCCCGGCACGGAGCGCCGCCAGGACTGCGGCTGCGTCGTCGACATGATCCACCAGGTCCAAGGTCGCGAACGGCCGCGGCGGGGCACTGCGGTGGAAACCCCTGCGGTCGTAGATGATGCAGCGGCCATGCCGGGCGAGTTCGGTTGCGGCGTCCGCCCACATGACAGCCGAACTGGGTGTTCCGTGCACGCCCAGTATTGGTGTCCCTTGGCCGCTCTCTTCGTAGTAGAGATCAACACCGTTGACGCTCACGTGGGGCATGTCGTCAGCCTGGAGTTCGCGCGCTCATCGCAGGACACCACCCGGGCTCACGGGCCCGGCCAGTGCTCTCGGTCGAAGCCATAGGGGTTGGGAGCAGCATCCCGGTCAGCCGCTGCGGCGGGGCCGTTCCGTTCGTCGTCGTGATGACGCGGCGGCGGGTGCGGGTCCGAAGCCTGCTTCAAGGGCACTCGGGGCGCAGTCTTTACGGGTTCATCTTCGGCCACGAGGAAACCTCACAAACACAGAAGGTTGGCCCGCTGCTTGAACCGATAGAGGCATCGTAACCCCATGGGAGCGTTCTGTCGCCGGTAAATGCTCGTAGCCCGGCAGCTGCTTCCGTGTCAGGATCAGGTATGCCACACCGCCTGATGCTGCTTGATACTGCGTCACTGTACTTTCGCGCCTTTTATGGTTTGCCGGACACGATCCGCCGTGCTGACGGAACGCCTGTGAACGCGGTTCGCGGCCTCCTGGACATGATCGCCCGCCTCACCACGGATTACGGGGCAACGCATCTGATTGCCTGCTGGGACGACGACTGGCGTCCGCAGTGGCGTGTGGACCTCATCCCGACCTACAAGTCGCACCGGGTTGCCGAACTTGTGTCGAACGCCCCCGACGTCGAGGTCGTCCCGGACGCGCTCGAGGCGCAGCTTCCGATGATTCGCCGCGTGCTCGAACTCGCCGGCATCGCCATCGTGGGAGTCGCGGAACACGAGGCCGACGACGTCGTCGGTACTTATGCCAGCCACGCAGACCTCCCCGTGGATGTGGTCACCGGCGACCGTGATCTTTTCCAGACCGTCAACGATGACCGTCAGGTCCGGGTGATCTACACCGCGAGGGGCATGAGGAACCTCGAAGTCGTGACGGACGCCGTCGTCGTCGGGAAGTACCGCGTGCTGCCCGAACAGTATGCCGATTACGCGACCCTTCGCGGCGACGCCTCCGACGGGCTGCCAGGCGTTGCCGGCATCGGCGAGAAGACCGCTGCTTCGCTCCTTGGCGAGTACGGCACGCTGGAGAACTTGCTCGCTGCAGCCGCCGACGGGGGAGGCGGGGTATCCGCCTCGGTTCGGTCAAAGCTGGCCGCGGCCGCCGACTACCTCACGGTCGCGCCAACGGTTGTGAAAATCGTGCGCGACCTCCCGCTTCCCACCCTCGAGGAAGCGGGAGCACAGCTGCACCCCGTCGACGGCGAATCGCGCGCCGAGCTGGAGCGTCTCGCCGTCGAATGGAACCTTGGAGGCTCGGTCAAACGGCTGCTCGACGCGCTTGACCGGCAGTAGCGGTGATTGCTGCATAGGCCAGCTAGACCGTTTGGGGGATGCTCCACTCCGGCCATGGCTCGTCGACCGGTGCCTGTTGCCAGCTCCACTCCAGGAAGGGATCTACCGGGCGCAGGTCCTTAGGCGCTTCGCCGGGCAAGATGTCTTCGGGCCGGATCTCTTCGGGCAGGGCAGGACCAACTTCCCGGTGCCATCGTTGGTTCAGGATTTCGGGTGGCCAATGGGGTGGTTCCCAGTCCTGCTGTTCGCTGGCGTACTGACGGCCGGTCGGTGAAATCCAGCCGGGTGGCTTGCCGGCGCTGGCCCAAGTGGGTGTCCAAGCTGTGGCGTGTTTCAGCCTGTGGTGCCTGCGGCATGGCTGGCCCAGGTTGCTGATGCCGGTGGTGCCGCCGTCGGCCCAGGCGAGGAGGTGGTCGGCCTCATTGTCCAGAGACTGGTTGCTGCAGCCGGGGAACGGGCATTTCCCGTCCCGCAGACGGAGCCATTGCCGCATGCTGACGGGGATGCGGTAGCTGGTCCGTCCGATCTCCAGCGGCGCCCCGTCGCGAGGATCAGTCAAGACACGGTGGAACGACGAGGAACTTTCGGCCATCAGCCGGCTGGCCATCGACGTCGGGATGGGCCCATATCCGTCGAGCATGGCGGGTTCGTCGGTGAGGCCCATCAGGGCGAACACCGGCACAGTCACCAGAACCTGCGCCGACGGTGACGGCACGTGCTCCGCAGTGCCGCCAAGGAGCCACCCGGCGGCCACGTCGGCGCGGATTTGGCTCAGGTTCCGGTCCTCATGGGGTCCTTGGAGGGCGCGGGCCGCCGTGGTGGTGCGGTCCCAGATCCCGGCCGCCTGGTCCGCGGGGAGGTACGCGCTCAGCCAGGCCATGCCGTCCCGGTCCGGGGCGAACTCCAGCCGGCGGTCCAGGGCGCTTTTGGTGTGGCGTTTTTCGATGCTGTCCGGGTGGTGGCGTTCGCGCCAGGTCCGGGCTTTGTGCCGGAACCTGGACGGCACGAGTTCCCCCGGGGGGCAGCCCTGTGCAGGGTTCGGTGCGTCGGGGTCCAGAAAGTGGGCTTCCAGGGCGGCGGCGCCAGCCGGGTTCAGGCTGGCGGTTTCGTCGACCATGGCCCGGGCATGCTGCCACGAAATGTTCCCGCCTTGCAGGGCGGCCAGCGTCAGCGGCAGGGTGGTGGTCAGTTCGTGGGCCTCGGACAGGAGCGCACCGGCCGTCCGCTCGCTGACCGCCAGGACGCACGCGACCTCAGCGACTACCGCCATCTCCTGAGCGATGCGGCCCTGCGGAAGCGCGTTCGGGGAGGCCATCGTCCGGGTCGTGTTGGCAAACCCGGCTGCGGCGTGGACCACCAGGGCAGCCGTTGCAGCCTGCAGCCGGGCAGACTCTGCGAGGGTGTCCAGCCAGCGGTCAGACTGCTGCCGCAGCGGATCCGGATCCTCTTGACCGGTAGGGCCCGCGCCAGGAATCACCGCAGCAAGCGCAGCGACAGAGGCCTTGATGGCCTCCAACGCCTCCACTGCGGTTGTCCCCTTCATACTCACATCATCTTGCGAGCCACTGACATTTAAGGTCCCCTCTAGCCAGTGACGAGAAATACTTTGGGAAAGTTTTTCGCGTGGGGCCTCAAGTGTCCGTTCGCGCAGCGTGCGGGCCTGGAACGGTGCCGCGCTCTGACGCAATGGCAGCTCAGTCAGCCGTGAGGAACCGGGCGTTCCTGATCCGCGATGGGCCAAAAACGACGTCCAGCGGGGCAATCGTCCGCGGCCGGTGATCCCGCGACAGGGGACGGCCGACGGCGACATGGGGCACCCAGTGCGGGTACCGGTAGCCCAGTGCCGGTGAGCTGAGGATGAAGTCGTCCACATTGTCCACGAGGAGCCCGTCCAAGAGAACGTGCAGGCCCTGCACCAGGGACACCTGGTAGTCGTGTACGCGATCGGGCACATCCACTTCGAGCCCGGAGATGCCGCCGCCGCCCAGCACGATTAGTTGTTCCGAGGTGCCCGCAAACCCGTCGAGAACGGGCAGGCCCTGCAACCACCCCGTCGTGCGCCGGGCGGCTTCACCGGCCGGGGTGATCCCCTTGGTCCAGTCCGCGACGTCCTGCGCAAAATCCGCCAGGATGCCGATATGCAGCAGCGTCAGGTGGAGCCCCGGCGGCCTGCGCAGGGCGTTGACATAGCTGCCCAAGGCCTCGTAGTCAGAGGAACCTGATCCCACTGTGAGGACGGGAACCTCTACTGTGATGCGCGGAACCGGCTGCATGGGACCCCCTCGCAGTGGCACAGACTTTGGGCTGTGGCTGCCATTATCCTCCGCCGCGGCCACGTCGTCCCGGCGCGTGCTCTTGCCCTTGCGCGCGCCAGGGTGTCGAATCAGAGAAACACGATTCGGCCCGGTGCATGGCAAAGACGCCAGGAGGTTCCCATGTCAGTGAAAGCCGCAAAGGACGCAGCGCGGACACCGGGGCGGGGAGGGCCGGAGGTGCGCCGGGCCGATGCTCCGCACGGCATCGCGGCCACAGATCCGGAACAGGTGCGCAACGTGGCGCTCGTGGGGCATTCGGGAGCCGGGAAGACCCTGCTGATCGAAGCACTGCTGGCCGCCCACGGCATGATTTCGCGCAAAGGCTCCATCGCGGAGGGCACCACCGTCAGCGACTCTGACCCTTCGGCAGTGCGGCAGCAACGGTCGGTCACGCTGTCCCTGGTTCCGCTGCTCGTTGACGGGACCAAGGTGAACCTGCTGGATACTCCGGGATATCCGGACTTTATCGGCGAACTTCGGGCGGGGCTCCGGGCTGCGGACGCCGCCCTCTTTGTTGTCTCCGCCGTTGACGGCATCGACGCCACCACTACGGCGCTCTGGGGCGAATGCGAAGGCCTCGGGATGCCGCGGGCTGTGGTCATCTCCCGCCTTGACCACCCTCGGGCAGATTACGACGGCGTCCTGGCCGCCTGCCAGCAGGCGTTCGGCGACGCGGTGCTGCCGTTGTACGTCCCGGTCAGGTCCGCCGGCGAAACCACCGGGTTGCTGGGACTGCTGACGGGCACAGTCTCTGACTATTCCGCCGGGGAGCCGGCCGCCGGTTCCCGGGACGTTGACGCCGGCGAGCGCGCGGCGTCGGAAGCCGCCCGGGGCCGGCTCATCGAAGGGATCATCGCCGAGAGCGAGGACGAGACCCTGATGGACCGCTATCTGGGTGGTGAGGACATCGATACCGATGTCCTCATCGCGGACCTGGAAACCGCCGTCGCCCGCGGTTCCTTTTTCCCGGTGGTGCCGGCCTCGGCTGTCACCGGCCTCGGCACGGCGGAACTGCTGGAAGTCCTGACCCGGGGCTTCCCGTCGCCGGTGGAGGGCGGCCTCCCGGAGGTGACTGACCTGGCGGGCGCTCCAGCGGCGGCCTTGGCCTGTGACCCTGACGGGCCGCTGGCGGCTGAGGTGGTCCGCACCACCATTGATCCGTTCCTGGGGAGGGTCTGCCTGACGCGTGTATTTTCAGGTACTTTGCGTGCTGATACTCCCGTGCACGTCGGCGGGCACGGGCTCGCGGACCGCGGCCATCAGGACCATGACACCGACGAGCGCGTCACGCACCTGTATTCTCCGCTGGGCCCCAACCTGCGGCCTGTCGCGCACTGCGTGGCCGGTGACATCTGCGCGGTGGCGAAACTCGGAAGCGCCGAAACGGGGGACACCATTTCGGCGAAGGACCAGCCACTCCTGCTGGCTACCTGGGAGATGCCGGAGCCGCTGATGCCGGTGGCCGTCGAGGCGGACTCGCGCAGTGACGAGGACGCGCTGGCCCGGAGCCTGGCGAAGGTGGCCGCCGGCGATCCCACGCTGCGGGTTGAGCGGAACGCGGAAACACACCAGCTGATCCTCTGGTGCATGGGGGAGGCCCATGCCGAGGTGGTGCTGGACAGGCTGCGCGACCAGGGCGTGAAGCTGCACACCATTGACGTGGTGACGCCGCTGCGGGAGACGTTCGCCGCCCCGGCAGCGGGCCACGGCCGGCACGTCAAACAGTCCGGCGGCCACGGGCAGTATGCCGTCTGCGACATCGACGTGGAGCCGCTGGACCGTGGCGGCGGGTTCGAATTCGTCGACAAAACGGTGGGCGGGGTGATCCCCGGAACGTTCATCTCCTCCGTGGAGAAAGGGGTGCGTGCGCAGATGCAGAAAGGGCTGGCTGCCGGGTTCCCCGTGGTGGACCTCCGCGTCACGCTGGTGGGCGGCAAGGCCCACAGCGTTGACTCTTCCGACGCCGCCTTCCAGGCGGCGGGGGCGCTGGCGCTCCGGGAGGCTGCCGCGGCCGGTCGTATCCAGCTGCTCGAGCCGGTTTCTGCGGTCAGCATCACCGTGTCCGAGGCGCACGTGGGGGCCGTGATGAGTGACCTTTCAGCACGCCGCGGCAGGCTAACCGGCACGGCCACGTCCGGTAGTGAACTTACCGAAATCAGCGCTGAAGTCCCTGACCAGGAGCTGCTGAAGTACGCCGTGGAGCTGCGGGCGCTGACTGCCGGGACCGGCCGGTTCCGGCGCCGGTACCTCCGGCATGACCCGGTGCCCAGCGGTTCATGAACGCCAAGTCATGAACGGATCGTCATGAACGCTGCCGCGCGGAGGATCCAACGCATCTACCTCACCCTGACGCTGGGCAATACCCTTGCGGCCTCCTTCATCTGGGGAATCAATACGCTCTTCCTGTTGGACGCCGGGCTGAGCAACCTTGAAGCATTCGCGGCCAACGCCTTCTTCACAGCTGGCATGGTCCTGTTCGAAGTACCCACCGGCGTCATCGCAGACAGTTGGGGGCGCCGCGTTTCATTCCTGCTCGGCACCGTCACCCTGGCAGTCTCCACCTACCTGTACTACCTGCTCTGGCAGATATCCGCGCCGTTCTGGTCCTGGGCGGTGGTGTCGGTCCTGTTGGGCCTGGGCTTCACGTTCTTCTCCGGGGCAGTGGAGGCGTGGCTCGTCGATGCGCTGCATTTTTCGGGTTATTACGGGGACCTGGAGACCGTCTTCGGACGGGGACAGATGGTGTCGGGCTTCGCGATGCTGGTGGGCTCGGCGGCCGGCGGCGTGATCGCCCAGGTTACTGACCTGGGCGTGCCGTTCCTGGTGCGCGTCGGAGTGCTCGTGGCGATGTTCAGTGTGGCCTTCTTGCTGATGCGCGATGTTGGATTCACTCCGGAACGCTCCCCGCATCCGCTCAAAGCGACCCGGGCAGTGCTGACGGCCTCCATTGAGAGTGGCCTCAAGAACCCGCCCGTACGGTACGTAATGCTTTCCGCCCCGTTCAGTGCCGGCATCGGGTTCTATGTGTTCTACGCGCTGCAACCGTACCTGCTGGAGCTCTTCGGGGACCCGCGGGCTTACTCCGTCGCCGGACTCGCGGCGGCCGTTATGGCGGGAGCGCAGATCCTGGGCGGCTGGTTGGCACCAACTGTCCGGCGCCGGGTCCGCAGACGCACCACGGTGCTGGTGGTGAGCAGCAGCGTGGGCGCGCTGATTCTGGTGGCGCTGGGTTTCACGCGCGTGTTTTGGGTGGCATTGGTGCTGATGGTGCTCTGGGCCCTCGTCTCCGCGGCGGGCACTCCGGTGCGGCAGGCCTATTTGAACGACATGATTGCTTCAAAGCAGCGGGCAACGGTGCTCAGCTTCGATTCACTCATGGGATCCAGCGGTGGAATTGTGGTGCAGCCGCTGATGGGCCGGGCCGCAGACGTATACGGCTATCCGTTGTCGCTGGCCATCAGCGGTGTGATCGAGCTGTTCGCCGTGCCGTTCCTGCTGGCGAGCCGGCGGCGGCGCTCGCCGGCCGACACAGCAACCACCGAAGCCGGCGCACCGGCCTGAAGCCATGGCCTCGGCACAAAAAAGTTGAGCCTTGAGAGTCCCAACAGGGCGGAGTATCGTGGCGCAAACCCACCCTGCGCAACACCCCGACTTGGGAGAGATCATGCCTAGTGTGCGACGTCAATTGGCTGCTGTAACGGCTGTTCTGGCCTTGAGCGTGACGGGTGGGGCGGTGACCAGTCCCGCGTTTGCTGATCCCCGGGAAATCAAGAAGGAGGCGATGGCGACCGGGTACGGCGGGGCGGTGAGCACCGTTGACCCAGAGGCGTCCGCTGCGGCTATCGAGGTCCTGCGCGACGGCGGCAATGCGGCGGATGCCGCCGTCGCCGCGGCCGCGACCCTGGGTGTGACCGAGCCGTACAGCGCCGGCGTCGGCGGAGGCGGATACTTCGTGTTCTACGACGGGAAGTCCGGCAAAGTGGGAACCATCGATGGCCGGGAAACGGCTCCGGCAACGATGCCGACCACTGCGTTCGTGAATCCGGCCACCGGCGTCGTATACACGTTCGCAGAGCTTGTCTCGAGCGGCGTCTCTGTGGGCGTCCCCGGAACGCCGGCCACATGGGAACGGGCGCTGGAGCGTTGGGGGACGCTGGACCTTGACGAGGCCCTCGAACCTGCCATCAAGGTGGCCAACCGCGGCTTCGTGGTGGACGAGACCTTCCGCCAGCAGACACTCGACAACAAAGTCCGGTTCTCGGCCTTCCCCGCCACGGCGAGTCTCTTCCTGCCCGGCGGTGACGCTCCCGCCGTCGGCAGTATTTTCCACAGCAAGGACCTCGCCAAGACGTACCGGCTCCTCGCGAAGGAAGGAACGGATGCCTTCTACGGCGGACAGCTCGCGACGGAGATCGCGGCAACTGTCAAGGACCCGCCGAAAGACCCCGCCTGGGTGCCTCCTGTGACTGTCCCGCCCACCAGCATTCCAGCCCTTCCGGGCTACCTGACGACGGCGGATCTCGCCGCATACCGGACGCTGGACCAGGAACCCACACATGTGGAGTACCGCGGTTATGACGTGTACGGCATGGCGCCCTCCAGCAGTGGCGGGACCACCGTGGGCGAAGCGCTGAACATCCTGGAACCGTTTGACTTGTCGCCCACGGCAAAACCAGCTGCGTTGCACCACTACCTCGAAGCCAGCGCGCTCGCCTTCGCTGACCGCGGCAAGTACCTCGGGGACCCGGCATTTGCCGATGTCCCCACCGAAGCCCTCACTGACCCGGTGTTTGGCAAGGAGCGGGCGTGCGCCATTGACCCCGGGACGGCGGCAATCAAGCCTGTACCTGCCGGGGACGTGGCATCGTACGACGGTGCGTGCACGGTTTCGCCTGCAGCGGCCGCAGACGAGAAGGACACCGAAAACATCTCAACCACCAACCTCACGGTCGCTGACAAGTGGGGGAACGTCGTGGAGTACACCCTCACCATCGAGCAGACCGGCGGTTCCGGCATCGTGGTTCCCGGCCGCGGGTTCCTGCTCAACAACGAGCTCACCGACTTCTCTTATACGTCGACCAATCCGGAGGACCCGAACCGGATCGAGCCGGGCAAGCGCCCACGGTCCTCGATGTCGCCCACCATCATCCTTAAGGACGAGAAGCCGTTCCTGGCGCTCGGTTCGCCCGGCGGATCGACCATTATCACCACGGTGCTGCAGACCATCCTCAACAGGGTGGACCTGGGTATGAGCATCCTGGACTCGCTCGCGGCCCCGCGGGCGTCCCAGCGCAACACCGCCAACGTCACGGCAGAGCCGGACTTCATCAAGGCCTATGGAGACGCTCTGGCACCATACGGTCACAAGTTGGTGCCCGCAGGGGACGCTTTCACGTCGGCTGCGGAGATCGGCGCCGCGACAGCCATCGAGTTTGGGCCCGGCAAGAGCATGACCGCGGTTGCCGAGCCCCTGCGGCGCGGTGGCGGTTCGGCGATGGTGGTCAAACCGGCGCGGTGAGCCTACCTGGCGCGGTGAGCCGGGAGCCTCTTGGGGCTGCCCGGGTTCGCGGTGGCCCGGGTTACTGCCCCATCCCGGGCCGGACGGGGACAAACTCGATAGTGGTCTGCACCTTTTTCTGCGGACCACGGGAAAAACCCTTGGCATCAAGCTGGTTCTGGGCGCGGAACACCGCGAGAGCGTCGTCGTAGAGCTCGTTGAGCCGGCGGCCGGAGAATGCCTCCTGGGAGCCGTCGCTGAACGTGACGGTCACGGTGGCAGTGGCGGGAAAGTGCCTCTTCATGCGGATGAAGCCTTCGGAGTCCTGCTGGAGGTTGATCAAGGGAAGTCCTGCTTTCGTGGTCGACGACCTCCAGTCTGACCCATCCCACCGCACCTGCGCTGACGGCGGTGCCGGTTAGCGGCGACAATGGACGGGTGACATCGCCCACCGTCCCCGCCGCCGTCCCTGCTGGCACCTCTGGTGCCGGCACCTTTGATCTGGCGGTCATCGGCACCGGTCTGGCCTTCGCCGAATCGCTGACCGAGTTGTCCTCTGTGCTGCGCGCCGGCGGTGCGGCGGGTACGGCTGTGGTGCAGGCGCCACCCGGCACCGGCAAAACAACGCTTGTCCCGCCGCTGCTCGCCAACCTTGCCGCGCCTGCAGGAATGGCCAAGCGGGTGGTGGTCACCCAGCCGCGGCGAGTCGCAGCGCGTGCCGCCGCCCGGCGACTGGCCTCATTGGACGGCAGCCGGATCGGAGACCGCGTGGGGTACACCGTCCGCGGTGAACGCCAGGCCGGGCCCGCCACGCTGGTGGAGTTTGTCACACCAGGCATCCTGCTGCGGCGCCTGCTCGATGATCCCGGCCTGGAAAGCACTGGCGCGGTCATCCTGGACGAGGTCCACGAACGCGGCCTCGAAACCGACCTGCTGCTGGGGATGCTCGCCGAAGTTCGGCAGCTCCGCGGCGACCTCACGCTGGTGGCCATGTCCGCCACCCTGGACGCGCCCCGCTTCGCCGCCCTGATCGGGGGCGCAGCCGCGAATGCAGGCACAGGACAGGCAGGGACAGCGGACGACGACGGCGGGCCGGCTCCCGTCGTCGACTGCCCCTCAGCGCTGTACCCCCTGGCAGTTGAATGGCTGCCCGCCGCCGTGGCGCGGCTGGATGACCGTGGGGTCACACGCGGATTCCTCGACCACGTGGCCGATACAGCCGCGCAGGCCCACACCGCCGCCGTGGCGGAGGACACGCGCACCGATGCGGTGGTCTTTGTCCCGGGAGCCTGGGAGGTTTCCTATGTGGCGGCCCGCCTCCGCGGCCGGGCTGCCCCCGGAACCGAAGTGCTGGAGCTCCACGGCCAGGTCAGCCCGGCCGAACAGGACCAGGCAGTTTCGGGGCGCCGGCCGGGCGGCCCGGCACGGATCATCGTGTCCACGGATCTGGCCGAGTCATCCCTGACCGTCCCTGGAGTGCGCCTCGTCATCGATTCCGGGCTGACCCGCGAACCCCGCCGTGATGCCAGCCGCGGGATGTCCGGGCTGGTCACTGTTTCCTGCTCCCGGGCATCAGCCGAACAGCGGGCCGGCCGGGCCGCACGGCAGGGCCCGGGCCGGGTGGTCCGGTGCTACGACCAAAGGACCTACGGTGCCGCGCCGGCGCACGTGACGCCGGAAATCGCCGTCGCGGACCTGACCGGTGCTGCGCTGGTCCTGGCCTGCTGGGGATCGCCGGGCGGCGCCGGGCTGGCGCTTCCGGATCCGCCTCCCGCGGCAGCCATGGGCGAGGCTGTTGAAGTCCTGCGCGAACTCGGAGCCGTGGGGCCGGACGGACACGCCATTTCGCTGGGTCGGACGCTGGTACGGGTCCCGGCTGATCCGCGGCTGGCCCGCGCACTGCTCGACGGCGCAGCGGCCGTAGGTCACCGCGCCGCAGCGGAAGCGGTGGCGCTCGTAGCCGGAGACCAGCGGGCCCCCGGGGCCGACCTCACCCGGCTCCTGTCCGGCCTGCGCGCCGGAAAGGACCCCGCCGCCAGGCGCTGGGCAGAGGACGTCCGCCGGCTGGAGGGCATTGCGCGGACTGAAGGCGCAGCCATCCGACAATCCGCCATTGCGTCCCTGGTGAGGTCAGCGCCGGTGACCGCTGCGGAGGCGGTGGGCGTCGTCGTCGCGCTGGCGTTCCCGGACCGCGTGGCCCGGCGCGTCCCGGGCGATGGCCCGGCCCGGTACCTGCTGTCGTCCGGCACTCGTGCGGGATTGCCGGCGGGCAGTCCGCTCACCGGGCATGAGTGGCTGGCCGTGGCGGAAGTTTCACGCGCCGCCGGCCGGGACGCAGCCTGTACCGGCGCGGTGATCCGGTCCGCCGCGCCGCTGAGCGCCGACACCGCCGAGGCGGCCGCCGGGCACCTCTTGACCGACACGGTGGAAGCGCAGTTCAGCCAGGGCCGGGTGAAGGCCAGGCGGGAACGCCGGCTGGGTGCCATCAGCCTGTCCTCCACCCCCGTCCGCCCCTCCGCCGAGGAAGGCCGTGCCGCCGTGGCCCGTGCCCTCGCGAAGGAGGGGCTGGGAACCATCGGATGGTCGACGGCGGCCGATGTGTTGCGCCGCCGCCTCGCCTTGCTGCGCCACGAACTTGGCGAGCCGTGGCCCGACGTTTCCGAACCGGCCCTGCTGGCCCGGCTGGACTCCTGGCTGGGACCCGAGCTCGAGGCACTGGCCGGCGGCGCCGCCACCAGCAGCATCGACCTCACCGACCCCCTGCGGAGGCTGCTGCCCTGGCCGGAGGCGGTCCGTCTGGCGGAGCTGGCACCGGAGGCACTGAAAGTACCCAGCGGATCGATGGTGCGGATCGACTACCCCGAGGTGTCGGACAGAGCGGCGCCAGGCGGTGCCGGGTCAGATGGTGCCGCGGCGGACCAGGCAGGACCAGGGCAGGAAGCACCTCGGCAGGCACGCGCGGACGACGGCGGCCGGCCGGTTGTCGCGGTCAAGCTGCAGGAGTGCTTTGGCTGGGCTGAGACCCCACGGCTGGTGGACGGCAGGGTTCCTGTCCTCTTCCACCTGCTGTCGCCTGCGCGGCGGCCGCTTGCCGTGACGGATGACCTGGCATCGTTCTGGTCCGGGCCGTACGCGCAGGTGCGGGCCGAGATGCGCGGCCGCTACCCCAGGCATCCCTGGCCGGAGGATCCCTGGACGGCACTGCCGACGGCCCGGACCAAAGCCCGCATGTAGCGCAGGACCGCCGGCGGCCTTTCTTGCGTTGGTTGCACCGGTGAGATGTCCGATACGTGGCCGAAACGTTACGTCGACCCGCTGAAACATGGCGCAGTTAGGCTCGTTCCTACTTGGACAACGTGGTCCAGACCACCACACGAAGGGACACACATAATGTTGCTCTTGAGTAGCCTGAACCTCCTCTTTGACGCCGGCCGCGGAGAGGGCAGCCGCCCGCACAATGGCGGGATCGGAAAGACCGATTTCCCCACCGGCCTGCTGACCTCCACCGCCTGGGAAGGCTGGTGGCACGAGGACGCTGCGTAGCTGGTCGGGGCACGTGGCCGTTACGGCTGGCCGGATCGGTCAGCCGCGGCTCCGCATAAACTCGGCCACCTTGGGCGCCAGCGACGCTCCGATCTCTGCAGCGTCGCGCTTCTTGCCGGCGACGGCGAAGGAGTGGTCACCACCGTCGATCCAGTCCAGGACAGCGGACGGACCGATCCGGGAGATGACACGCTCCAGCAGATCCGGCGTCGCGAAGGTGTCGCGCGTGCCCTGCAGGAACAACATGGGCAGCGTGAGCCCGTAGAGATGCTCGTCGCGGAGCTTTTCGGGCTTGCCGGGCGGGTGGAGGGGATAGCCGAGGTAGACGAGTCCGGCAGTGTCCATTCCCTCGGCAACTGCCATGGACGCCATCCGGCCACCAAACGATTTGCCGGCAGCCCACACCGGTCCCGTATCACCGTGGGCCTGCGCCTGGCGCGCGGCTTCGTCCATGGCCGCGCGCCAGGCGGCGATGGCTGCCGGCGGCCGGTCCGGGAACTTCCGGCCGGCCTCGCGGTAGGGGAAGTTGAAGCGCAGGGTGGCAACGCCGTCGTCGTTCAGTCCACGGGTGAAACCGCTCATGAACGGGTGCTCCATACCGGCGCCTGCCCCGTGCGCCAGCACCAGGGTGGCGAAGGGGCTGTCCGGGCGGGCGTAAACGCCGGAGACCTCAACGTCGCCGACGGGAAAGGTAACAGGGGATTCAGCTACGGCCATAGGTCCATGATGCCGGATCACCGCCAGCGCTGGGCGCCGGGGTGCTGACGCCACGCATGGCGCAGGGTAGGTTGTCCCCATGGCGAGCGAACAGACCACCCTCACTGTCCCGGGACCGCACGGCGAGCGCGAGATGCGCGTTTCCAGCCCCAGCAGGGTGCTCTGGCCGGATCTCGGTCTGACCAAGCTGGACCTCGCCCACTACATGGTGGATGTGGGGGAGGCGTTCATCGCCGCGAACGGTGACCGGCCGGTGGCGCTGCAGAGGTACTCGGACAATGTCGAGGGGGCCCAGTTCTTTTCGAAGAACCCGCCCAAGGGAGCACCTGACTTCATCCGCTCAGTGAACGTGACCTTTCCGAGCGCACGCTCGCACCCCATGCTGGTCCTGGACGAACCCGCCGCGGCTGTATGGGCGGTGCAGATGAATACGGTGGTGTTCCACCCGTGGCCGTCCCTTACAGCGAACACCGATAACCCGGACCAGCTGCGCATCGACCTTGACCCGCAGCCGGGCACGGACTTCGACGACGCCGTCCCGGCTGCCCTGGCGCTGAAGGAGGTGCTGGCGGAGGCCGGGCTGGACACGTTCATCAAGACATCCGGGAATCGCGGCCTGCACGTCTACGCGCCCATCGAGCCCAACCACGAATTCCTGGACGTCCGCCACGCGGTGATCGCTGCGGCCCGCGAGCTGGAGCGGCGGATACCGGACAAGGTCACCACGGCCTGGTGGAAGGAGGAACGCGGCGTGAAGGTGTTCCTGGACTTCAACCAGGCGAACCGGGACCGGACCATCGCCGGCGCGTACAGCCCCCGCGCGCTGGCCCATGCGCCGGTCTCCTGCCCCATCAGCTGGGACGAACTGAGCAGCGCGGATCCCAAGGACTTCACCATCCTGACGGTCCCCGAGCGGCTCAGGACCGTGGGCGATCCCTGGGCAGACATGAAGGCGCATCCGGGCACCATCGACGTGCTGTTGGAGTGGTGGGAGCGGGACCTCAAGGCCGGGCTCGGCGAACTGCCGTTCCCGCCGGACTACCCGAAGATGCCCGGCGAGCCCCCGCGGGTGCAGCCGAGCCGGGCCCGCAAACAGGACTGAGTCCGTTCCAGCCGGCTACTCGAACCGGGACGGGTCGCCGGTGCCGCGACGCACCACCTCGGCCACTCCGCTGGAATAGTCGATCACCGTGGTGGGCTCTGCCCCGCAGTCGCCGGAATCAATGACCGCGTCCACCTCGTGCTCAAGCCGTTCCTTGATCTCCCAGCCCTGGGTCAGCGGGTCTTCCTCGTCCGGGAGCAGCAGGGTGCTGGAGAGGAGAGGCTCGCCGAGTTCGGCCAGCAGCGCCTGGACCACCCGGTTGTCCGGGATGCGCACGCCCACGGTCTTTTTCTTCGGGTGCAGCAGCCGGCGCGGCACTTCCTTGGTGGCCGGCAGGATAAACGTGTAGCTTCCCGGCGTGACGGCCTTAATGGCGCGGAAGACGTCGTTGCCGATGTTCACGAACTGGCCCAGCTGGGCGAAGTCCTTGCACACCAGCGTGAAGTGGTGCTTGTCGTCGAGCTTGCGGATATTCCGGATCCGGTCCAGCGCATCCTTGTTGCCCAGCTGGGCCCCGAGGGCGTAGCAGGAGTCCGTGGGGTAGGCGATCAGCCCGCCGTCGAGCACGATCTTCACGGCCTGCGTGATGGCGCGGGGCTGGGGATCCTGGGGATGAACATCAAAGTATCTGGCCATGCTCCTGAGCCTACGACAATTGGCGCCCTGGCCAGTAGACAGGCACGGCGCCGCGCGTGCAACGCCGAGGGAGGATAGGTTCAGGACCTATGGGTTCAGTAAGCAGGGTGAGTCCCGTGCGGGGCGAACGAAAGGTGGCAGCATGCCGGTGTGGCTTCAGGCGTTGATGTGGGGAAACGTGGCCGGTGCCGCCCTGGTGCTGGGGGCCGCCGCGTCGTGGAAATGGGCCATTCCGTCCAAACTGGTCTCCTCGATCATGTCCTTTGGGGCGGGCGTGCTGATTTCGGCACTGGCGTTCGAGCTCGTCGCCGAGGCGGTTGATGGCGGGGGCCTGTGGCCCACCGTGACCGGATTCCTGGCCGGCTCCGTGGTCTACGTGGGTGCGAACATGCTCCTCACCCGGGCCGGCGCAAAACACCGCAAACGCTCAGGCGGCCAGCAACCGTCGGAGCAGGACAGCCCGGGCAGCGGCACGGCCATCGCCTTCGGCGCCCTCCTCGACGGGATCCCGGAGTCGATAGTGCTCGGCGTCGGACTCGTCACCGCGGGATCGGTCAGTCCGGCCATGCTTGCGGCTGTCTTCATTTCCAACGTTCCCGAGGGTCTTTCCGGAACTGCCGGGATGAAAAAGGCAGGACGCAGTACCGGCTACATTTTTGGGGTGTGGGGAGGCATAGCCGTCATGTGCGGGTTCGCCTCACTGCTCGGGTATGTGGCGCTGGAGAACGCTCCCGACGCCGTCATCGCCTTCATTACCGCGATCGCGGCGGGCGGGATCCTGGCGATGCTCGCCGACACCATGATCCCGGAGGCGTTCGAAGAGCACCACAACCTCACAGGGCTGACCGCCTCCGTCGGGTTCCTGACGGCCTTCACAGTCCACCAGCTCGGGGGGTGACGTCCCGCCGTCGTCAACGGTCAGCCGACGTGCACCCACGGCCGCTTGGTGACATCCGGTTCGGCCTCGCGGAGGATCTCGCGCGTCACGGGGGCGATCTCGCCTTCGCCCAGCACCAGGAAGCGCAGGAGGTTCACGGCAGGGTTTCCTTCGGTCCAGCGGAAGTAGACGTGCGGCATCAGCCCGGTCACATCGCGGATGTGCAGGAGCACTGAGGCGATGGTGTTGGGCACAACCGGTCCATGGACTTCCAGGACGGCGAACCCGTGGCGCACCACACCCCGGACCTCCAAGGCCGTCTCGAAGTCGGAGGAATCGTCCACAGTGACTTCCAGGAACAGGGGCCGGTAATCAGAGGGAAAATGGCTTGCTTCGGTGGATGACGCCAGTTTCTGCCGGTAAGCGTCCGCCGACTGGCGAAGCGGTTCGTGGGCGATGATCCCGATGGGCCCGCTCAAGTTCTCCGCCATGAACTCCAGGGCCTGGGTGTCCAGCCGGACGTGCGTGGCGTGCAGTTCGAAGGACCGCAGCACCCTCGAGAGCAGCGAGATGCTGATGATCCCCAGGATGAAGAAGCCGGCAATCCGGATGCCTTCGGGACGTTCAAAGATATTGGCGACCGTTGTGTAGACAAACAGCACCGTGATGATGCCAAAGCCGATGGTCCGCTTGCGCTGCTGAAGCCGGCGGGCCGAGAGTGTCACGGCCACTGCAGCCGAGGTCATCAGTACCAGGACGCCGGTGGCGTACGCCCCGCCCTGGGCATCGACGTCGGCCTCAAACAGCCAGGTGATCAGGAACCCGATCAGCGTGAAGACAAGCACAAGCGGCCGGACTGCCTTCGCCCACGCCGGGGCCATGCCGTACCGCGGCAGGTACCGGGGGACAAGGTTCAGCAGGCCGGCCATCGCCGACGCCCCGGCGAACCACAGGATGGCGATGGTGCTCACGTCATACACCGTGCCGAAGCCCGGCCCGAGGTATTCGTGCGCCAGGAACGCCAGCGCCCTGCCGTTGGCTTGTCCGCCCGGCAGGAACTCGTCCTCGGGAATCAGGACAACCGTGGTGAAGCTGCTGGTCACCAGGAAGGAACTCATGATCACGGCGGCGGTGGTCAGCATCCGCCGGGTCCCCGTGATCCGCCCGGCCGGGTTCTCCTGGGTGTCGGCCGCGCCGCCGCGGACCTGCGGCATCACCGCCACGCCGGTTTCAAAGCCGGACAGCCCCAGCGCCAGCTTGGGGAAGACCAGCAGGGCGATGGCCACCGCCATCAGCGGATTCCCGTGGGAGGTGTTAAGAGTCTGCCACCAGTCACCGACGGCCACCGGATAGGCGGCTGCCTCCGCGAGCGACCTCGCGATGACCACCACGTTGAGCCCCAGGTACAGGACCACCAGCACAACGGCGACGCCGATGGCCTCCTTGAACCCGCGCAGGAAAACGGCAGCGAGCAGGGCAAGCAGGACCAGCGTTACGGCCACCTCCTGGCCGTGCAGGGCGTCCGGTGCAAACGGATTCTCGATCAGGTGTGCCGTGGCATCGGCGGCGGACAGCGTCATGGTGATCATGAAGTCGGTGGCCGCGAAACCCAGCAGCACCAGCACCAGGAGCTTGCCCCGCCACTTGGGGAGCAGCCGCTCCAGCATGGCAATGGACCCTTCGCCGCGGTGGCTCTCGCCGGCAACCCGGCGGTAGACGGGGAGGGCGCCGAACAGAGTCACGGCCACCAGGACAAGCGTTGCCAAGGGGGAGATGGCACCGGCAGCGAGCGCCGCGATGGCCGGCTGGTAGCCCAGCGTGGAGAAGTAGTCCACGCCGGTCAGGCACATCACCTGCCACCAGTGGTGCTTCTTTTGTTCGTCCGCGAGCCCGCCCGGGCCCTGATGGGTGCCCTTGGCATCCTCCAAACCATGCAGCAGCCAACTGCCAAGGGCCGCCTTCCGCGTCGCACGGAGTGCCGAGGGATCGGCAGGGGGTCTGCTCATGGAAGCCTTTCAGTCCGCGGCACAGCACCGCGGGCACAGCCGAATCTAGTACTGCCCACTCGCCCTGGAGCCAGATTCGGGCGGATCTTGACGCATCCTTAACGTCCGTATGACCAAGGCCACCAACCCCGGGAAGGCCCGCACGGGACGTGGGGATCCGGGTGGGAGAATGGCGGCATGGCACGGGAACGGATAGTCATTGGCCTCAACGGCAGCGATGACGCAGAACTGCTCATCCGGCGCGCCGCCAGGATTCTCGAAAGGACCGACGGCGGCGAGCTGGTGGCCGTCCACGTCCGCACCACGGGGGGTACCGCGGGCGAGTCTCCCCAGGTTTTGGAGGCACAGCGGCGGCTGGTCAAAGACCTGGGCGGAACCTACCACACCGTTTCCGCGACTGATCCGGCCCGGGCCCTCCTCGATTACGCCCGCAAGTCCAGTGCCACCCATATTGTTGTGGGGCAGTCCCGCCGCGGACCGCTTGCCGGTGTGCTGGCAGGGTTGTTCGCCGGCGGCACCGTGGAAGCCCGGGTGGTCCGCGGTGCGGGCGACGTTGATGTCCAGGTAGTTCCCCGCGTCCCGCCCCAGCGGAACGCACCACGCCGGCGGCCTGATCTGGGCCGCACCAGGGTTGCCATTGGCTTTGCGCTCGCTGCAGCCCTGCCCGCCCTGCTGCAGCTGCTGCTCGCAGCCTTCGACCACAGCGTTGCCACCGCCGTCCTAATCCAGCTTGCCGGCGCCGTTGCGGTGGCGCTGGTGGGCGGGTTGTGGCCTGCCGTGGTCGGCGCGCTGTGGAGCAGCGTGCTGGTGAACTACTTTTCCACGCCGCCCCTGGGGGACCTGGCGATCAGTGATCCCCAGGACTTCCTGTCCCTGGCCGTTTTTGTGGGAGTGTCAGTGGCAGTCGCCGGGGTGGTGGACGGGTCTGCCCGCCGGTCCAAGGAGGCTGCCCGCGCGCAGGCGGAGGCGGCGACGCTGGGCGACCTCGCCCTGGGCGCCTCGCGTTCGGAGGACACCCTGGACGGGATCCTGGCGGAGGCCCTGGACGTTTTTGGTGCCACCGGTGCCGGTGTGTACAGCAGCCGGGAGGGCACAGCGCAAGGTTCCGGTGCGACGTCGGGACCCTCCGGAGTCCGCGGCGCAGACGGCAGGATCTGGTCGCTAGTGGCCGGCGCGGGGGATATCGCCGGGTGGGAGCATGGCGTCACCGGACTGCCGGGCAGCACCGCGGAACCGGTCGACGCCGACACCCGGCTCGTGCTGTTCGGCCGGGAGGAGCCGGCAGTGGAAAGCCGGTTGCTGGGTGCGTTTGCGGTCCACGTGAAAGCCCAGCTGGAACGCCGCCAGCTGGCCGTCAGCCGGCGCGAGGTGCTGCGGCTGGCCGAAGGGAACTCCATGCGCACGGCGATCCTGCGGGCGGTGTCCCACGACCTGCGGACGCCCCTGGCGGGGATCAAGCTCGCCGCCGGTGGCTTGCTGCAGCGGACCGTCACCTATACGCCCGCGGAAGAACGGGAGCTGCTGGAAACCATTGACGAATGCACGGACCGGCTGGACCAGCTGGTGGGAAACCTCTTGGACATGTCAAGGATCACCGCCGATTCCGTCCGGCCGCTGCTGGGACCCGTGCGGTGGAGCGAGGTTGTTGCCCCGGCCCTGCGCGGGCTCCCGGACGGTACAGTCCGGGTGGAGCTGCCCGCCAACATGCCCACAGTGGAAGCCGATCCCGTGCTGCTGGACCGCGTGATCGCGAACATTGTGGAAAACGCCGTCAAATACGCGCCGGGTTCGGGGATCACCATCACCGGCACTTCCGACGGCATGGGGGCAGCCACGCTGGATGGCTATCCGTCCGGCGAACTGCGGATCATCGATCACGGCGCCGGTGTGCCCGCCGGGAAGGTGCTTGAGATGTTCCAGCCGTTCCAGCGGCTCCACGACCGGCCCCAGGCCACCGGAGTGGGACTGGGCCTGGCCGTCGCCGACGGGTTCGTCAGGGCCATGGGCGGCACGCTGACTGCACAGGAAACTCCCGGCGGCGGGCTCACCATGGTGCTCAGGCTGGCCCTTTCCACCGGCTCGCCGGGTGCGCGCCACGCGGCCGGCCAGCCGCGGCAGGAGGCCATATGAACACGGACCAGGCTGATTCTTCCGGCACGCAGGGCGGCCGCCGGACCAGTGTGCTGGTTGTCGACGACGATCCCCACCTGCTGAAGGCACTCCGGATCACGCTCCAGGCCCACGGCTACGCCGTGGAGTCAGCGTCCGACGGCGGCACCGCCTTGCGTGCCGCTTCCCACCGTCCGCCGGACGTGATGATCCTGGACCTCGGACTGCCGGACCTGGATGGAGCGGAAGTCCTGCGGGAACTCCGTCGGTGGAGCAACCTGCCCGTACTGGTGCTGTCCGCACGCCACGGCTCATCGGACAAAGTCGACGCCCTGGATGCCGGTGCAGATGACTACATCACCAAGCCGTTCGGACTCGATGAGCTGTTGGCCCGACTGCGGGCGCTCCTACGCCGCGTTCCGGATCCGGCGTCGGTACCCACGGTGGCCGCTACCTCCTTCACCGTGGATTTGGCCCAGCGGCAGGTCACGAGGGACGGGGACGTTGTCCGGCTGACGCCGACCGAATGGAACATCCTGGAACTGCTGGTCCGGAACCCTGCCCGGCTGGTGACCCAGCAGCAGCTGCTGCTGGACGTCTGGGGACCGGCCTACCAGACGGAAGCCAACTACCTGCGTGTGTACATGGCCCAGTTGCGGCGGAAGCTGGAGGCCGATCCCGGGAAACCCCGCCACCTCCTCACCGAACCTGGTGTGGGATACCGCTTTATGCCCTGAAAACTGCGGGGCATCAGGTTGCCGTGAACCCCTATGAAGGCGGTGGGAAGTGCGGCAGGATGTTGACTGTTCCGATTCCGTTTCAGTTCTGTACTTCAAGGAGAACCGGCCATGCCAACGACGCTCAACCCCTACCTTGGCTTCCGCGAGAACGCCCGCGAGGCGATGACCTTCTACCAGTCCGTCTTCGGCGGCGACCTGGCTCTCAGCACGTTCGGGGAGTTTCACGCCAGCGAAGATCCGGCGGAAGCCGACAAAATCATGCACGGCATGCTGACCTCCAGCAACGGCCTGGTCCTGATGGGGGCGGACACGCCGAACGGTATGGACCTCGCGACCGGCAGCTCCATTTCGGTTTCGCTCAGCGGCGACGACGAAGACGAACTGCGCGGCTATTGGGAAAAGCTGTCCGCCGACGGCGGCACGGTCACCGTTCCCCTGGAACCGGCGCCCTGGGGCGATATCTTCGGTATGTGCACCGACAAGTTCGGCACCGCCTGGCTGGTCAACGTCAATAACCCCGAGGCGACTCCCGCGACATAGGCGCCACGCATCAAACCGGGAGATAGCACGACGGAACAGCGGCGGGAAACCCGCCGCTGTTCCGTTTCTTCTTTATTTTTGGTGCTTTTTCGACAGTCCGAAGGTCACCAGGCTCAGATCCACTGGGGAGCTGCCGGTGCTTCGTCCAGCTGTGTTCCGTTGTGTGTTGCGGTGACGGCGTGGGTGCCGCGTCCGGTGGCCCATTGGGTGACGCCGGGCAGGGTTCCGGTGATGAGGGTTGGGTTCTGGGCGGTGGTGTCGCCGGATGTCAGGTCCGTGCCGGTGATGTTGATGAGCAGGCCGGTGTCGGTGCCGCGGGTTTTCCATGCTCCGGTGATGTCTTGCAGGAGCCGCTCGAGGACGGGCTCGGGGATGTCGGCGAAGCTGGCACCGTTGTCCAGGTCCACGGCGTGGGTCCAGACTTCGCGGGTACGCATCCACACGGTTTCACTCGCGGGGACGATGCGGCCCTGGGCCGTCCGGACCTGGTGGTGCCAGGCCTGGGCCGGGAGGTCGCGCCATTCGACGTTCAGGTGCACGGCGGAGTGGTCGAAGAGGTTCCGCAGCGCGATCGGGGAGAGAGTCGCCCCGAAGCTGATCTCGTGGTCCCGGACGTCGCTGGACGCATACATCGGTGTCTCCACCCCTGTGGCTGCCCATTCGATGAGCCGGGCGATGGCGCGGGCGTTGTAGCCGATGTGCGCGGCCACATGCCGGCGGGTCCAGCCCGGCAGCAGCGAATCCCCGTCGAGCTCCGCGTCGGTGAGTTCGTTGAGCGTCCGGGCGAAAAACGCGGTCCCGCGCCGGGCATGCAGCAGCGCTTCGAGCAGTTCCGGGTCCGTCGTCTGGTCCTGGCGGGCAACCATCAGGCTTCCTTGACCACGCGGTTGTTCAGCTGGCCCAGGCCCTCGATGGTGGTGACCAGGAGCTGGCCTTCCTGCAGGTAACGCCTGGGGTCCTGGGCGTGGCCCACCCCGCCCGGGGTGCCGGTGGCGATGACGTCGCCCGGGTTCAGGGTGATGATGGTGGAGATGTAGGAGACCAGGAATTCGGGGGTGAATACGACGTCGCCGGTGGGGGTGCTCTGTTGGACTTCCCCGTCCACGGCGCTGGTCATGAGCGGGCCGGCGGAGAATTCGTCCGTGGTGACCAGGGCGGGGCCGAACGGGGTGGATTTCTCCCAGGTTTTGCCCTGGAGCCACTGGACGGTGCGGAACTGGTAATCGCGCATGGACACGTCGTTGAGCACGGCGTACCCGGCGATGTGGTCCTTGGCGTCGGCCTCAGCGATGCGGCGGCCGGTCTTGCCGATCACGACGGCGAGTTCGGCTTCCCAGTCCACGGTGTCGGATTCCTGCGGGAGGGCCAGGTCATCGTTGGGCCCGATGAGGGATTCGGCGTACTTGGCGAACAGGGTGGGGTACTCCGGGACTTCCCGGCCCATTTCCTTGATGTGGTTGCGGTAGTTGTGGCCCACGCAGATGATTTTGCCCGGGGCCGGCACTACCGGGGCGAGGTCGGCGCCCTCAATCGGGTGGGTGGCGCCGTTGGCGGCCTTGGCGATGTTCTCCCAGGCAGGGTCTTTCAGGAGGGCCCCGACGTCGGCGAACCCGTTGATCTCGGTGAGGATGGTCCCGTCCTGACGGACAGCCACGGTGCTGGTGCTGCTGTCGTTGCCGTTTTCGGTGCGGAGGGTGAGGAGTCTCATGCGTTCTTGCGTCCTTCGGTGTAGGTGCGGTTGAAGTTCAGGCGTTCAAAGATGGGGGCGTCACTGAAGCGGAACAGGTCGAACCCGGCAGCCTCGTCGGCCTGCAGGGACCATTCGGTCCAGGACGGGACGACAAACAGGTCGCCCTTGGCCAGGGTCTTGGCCTCCCCGTTCAGGGTCGCGGTCCCGGAGCCTTCGAAGACCTGCCAGACGCTCGATCCGACTTCGCGTAGCGGCTCGGTGGCGGCGCCGGCGCGGAGGCGGTGGAACTCGGCACGGATCGTGGGCATCACGTCCCCGCCGGTGGTCGGGTTCGAGTACCGGACGGCGGCGTGGCCCTGGGAGACTGTGGCAGGGTGCCCCTCATCCTCGAGGAGCAGCTGCTCGCGCAGGGCAGTGTCAGTGTACTTCCACCGGTAGGCAGCGATGGGGGAGCTGGTGGTGCCATCCAGGCCGGAGAGCGGGCGGAGGCCGGGGTGGGCCCAGAGCCGCTCGGAGCGGGAGATGTCCGGGGTGGCTTCGTCGGTGACGCGCTCGGTGCCGAACTCGAAGAACCCGGCGTCGGCGTAGTGCACGAACGGGATGTCCAGGCCGTCGATCCAGGCCATGGGCTCATCGGTGTCGTTGTGGTGGCCGTGGAAGTTCCAGCCCGGGGTCAGCAGGAAGTCGCCGCGGGACATGCGCACCGGGTCGCCGTTCACCACGGTCCATACGCCTTCGCCCTCGACGACGAAGCGGAACGCGTTCTGGGAGTGGCGGTGTTCGGGGGCCGTTTCCCGGCCGCCCAGGTACTGGATAGCGGCCCAAAGCGTGGGAGTTGCGTAGGCGGTGCCGCCCAGGCCCGGGTTTGCCAGGGCAATGGCGCGGCGTTCGCCGCCCCGGCCCACCGGCACCAGGTCACCGGCGCGGGCAGCCAGGGGGTACAGGTCGTTCCAGCGCCACACATGCGGCACGGCTTTAGGGGTGGGGACCATCGGCATCAGGTCACCGATCTCGGTCCACAGCGGGATTAGGTTCTCACTCTTGAAATCCGCGTACAGCCGCTCCAGCTGGGCTGCCTCCTCCGGAGTCGGTTCCGGCAAGGCGTGGCTGTCGGCCACGGATTCATGAGTTGTGTTCTCGGCGCTGATGGACACGGGAGCCTCCTTGAGGGTGCGATGAGCGTTTGGGCGTACGAACGACTCTAGGGAGCGGAGTATGTGATCTCCAACATATTCTGCCTAACAGAATTAACGGGCAAGAGCCCCGGCTGCTGGATCAGTCCCTGTTGAAGGGGTTGGCGGCAATGTCGATTTCGAGCTGGCGCCGGGTCTCCATCATGACGCCAACCAGTCCTGCGTCGAAGAGTCGCCGGAACCTTGCCACCGGGGTGGCTACGCTCAACGCCCCAACGACGTCGCCGGCGCGGTTGTGCAGGGCCAACCCCAGGGCGCTGATCCCCTCCTCGGTACCTTGGAAGTTAGCGGCGAATCCATTGCCGCGGATGGTTTGCAGTTCCCGCAGGAAGGCCGGGTATTCGGCGTCGGGGATGTTGTCGCCGCCAATTTCCGCGTTGTTGCTGCGGAACAGCTGATCCACCATTGCGGGCTCAAGTTCTGCCAGCATGGCTTTGCCGCCGGAGGCCTTGTTGGCGGGCAGGACTATTCCTTGCCGGTCGCCCACGCGCAGTGCGGTGTTGCTCTCCACAGTCTCCAGGAACCTGACTTTGGTGCCCACCCGGATCATCAGGTTGACTGTTTCGTTGACCCGGGACGAGAGGATCTCCATGTGCGGCCTGGCCACTTCCCGCAACAGCCTTGACCAGCCCACCCCGGCGGGCCCGGCACCCATGGCCGGCCCGGGAACGTAGCGCCGGGTCTCATCCTGTACGGCAAAGCCCCGATACACCAGCATCGCCAGGAGCCGGTGGGCCGTCGACGGGGCGACGCCAAGCTCGAGCGCTGCATCCTTGAGCCGCAGGCTACCCCCGTCACGCAGGAGCTGCAGTAGCAGGAGGGCGTTGTCCACCGCCTCAATCGGATAGGTGGGCTTGCGCTGGGCGGTCAAATTCTGCATGACAGAATTATATAGGCGGGGTCGTGTGAGGTGGCCGACAGTAGTGGGATGAATCACACACCTCCTGCCACGGCGCAGGGCATCACAGGCGGCGCCGGCCTTGTTTCTTCTGGCGCATCGCGGTTCTCGAAGCAGTCCGCCATGGCTGTACTGGTCTGCTGGCTCCTGGTGGTCTTCGACGGGTACGATCTCATTGTTTACGGCACGGTGCAGTCGTCCCTCATCAATGACACCGGCTGGGGACTGACGAAGGCCACAGCCGGGACGGTCGGCTCGATGGCGTTCGTTGGCATGATGATGGGCGCCATCTTCGCCGGCAGGATGTCGGATACGTGGGGACGCCGCCGGACCATCATCGGCTGCGCAATTGTCTTCTCCATCTTCACTATCCTGTGCGCGTTCTCCCCGAACGCCATCGTCTTCGGTGCCCTCCGCCTGCTGGCGGGCATCGGCCTGGGTGGCCTCGTCCCCTCAGCCAATGCGCTCGTGGCAGAACTGGTCCCCACTAAGTGGCGTTCGACGGTCGCTACACTCATGATGTCCGGCGTGCCGATCGGCGGCTCCATCGCTGCACTGGTCGGGATCCCGATGATTCCCGCCTTCGGCTGGCCGGTGATGTTCCTGGTCGCCGTTTTGGCCCTGATCGTGGTCATTCCGCTGGGATTCCGCTACCTGCCTGAAACCCTGGCACCGTCCTTGCGCGGCGTCTCCTCCAACGCTGCAGCAACCCGGGAACCCGCCGGGTTCAGGTCCCTGCTCCGGGCGCCGTTCCTCAGCATGAGCCTGCTCTACGCCGGCGCCACCCTGGTGACCCTGTTCGCCTGGTACGGCCTCGGTACCTGGCTGCCGAACCTCATGCAGCTGGCCGGCTACAACCTCGGCTCAGCACTGACGTTTGCCCTGGCCCTGAATTTGGGCGCCGTAGCGGGATCCGTCATCACCGCCTGGGCCGGGACCCGGTTCGGCCCGATCCCGACGGCGATCGCTGCCGCCGGCGTCGCTGCTGCAGCGCTGCTGGTCCTGGTCACCGGCCCGCCCGTCGCGGTCGTTTACCTCATGCTGGTGCTGGCCGGCGTAGGAACCCATGGAACTCAGTGCCTCATCATTGCCGCCGTAGCCAGCCACTACCCGGCGCACCTGCGCGGAACGGCCCTTGGCTGGGCCCTCGGCGTCGGGCGCATCGGCGCCGTCGCGGCACCCCAGGTGGGCGGGCTGCTGCTCGCTGCCGGGCTCGGCGTCAACTCCAACTTCCTGGCGTTCGCCGGTGCGGCGGCCGTAGCCGCGGTCCTGCTGGCAGCCATCGCTATCAAGATCAAGTCCACTGGAAAAATCTCTGAAGGAGCCAGCAATGTCTGACCTGAAATCGTCCACTGAAGTCCTCGTTATCGGCGGCGGAATGGCCGGCCTCGCCGGAGCCCTGGCCCTGCGCGAGAACGGCGCCGAAGTGACTCTCGTGGAGCGTGCTCCCGAGTTTGGCGAAGTGGGCGCAGGCCTGCAGATGGCCCCCAACGCCTCACGGGTCCTCCAGCGCTGGGGCCTGCTGGAAAAAGCACTGGAAATCGGTGTCCAGCCCAAGCACCTGGTCTTCCGCGACGCCGTCACCGGTGAGGAGCTCACCCGGCAGGCACTCGGCGGCGAATTCGAAGAGCGCTATGGGGCACCGTACGTGGTGATCCACCGCAGCGACCTGCACCGGGTCCTGCTCGAAGGCTGTGAAGCGGCAGGCGTCAAGCTGGTCAACGATGTCATGGTGGAAAGTGTGGAAACCGTGAACGGCCGCGGCATTGCGCACACCGCCGTCGGCGTTGACTATGAGGCAGACGTCATCATCGGCGCCGACGGACTCAAGTCCACTCTCCGTCCGCTCGTTGCCAACGACGAGCCGGTTTCCTCGGCCTATGTTGCGTACCGCGGCACGGTGCCGATCACCGAAAACACGCCCAAGGCTGACCTGGAAGACGTCATTGTCTACCTCGGCCCGGACTGCCACCTTGTGCAGTACCCGCTGCGCAAGGGCGAACTGCTGAACACGGTAGCCGTCTTCAAATCGCCCTCCTTCGAACGCGGCGAAGAGCAGTACGGTGGCGTCGATGAGCTCCAGGAAGCCTACAGGGACTGCGTCCCGGCCGTTCAGGATGCCCTGAAGAATCTTGGCACCGCCATGCGCTGGCCCATGTACGACCGCGACCCGATCGAAAACTGGGTTGCCGGCCGCATGGTGCTGATGGGCGACGCCGCACACCCCATGCTTCAGTACCTGGCCCAGGGCGCCTGCCAGGCGCTCGAAGATGCTGCCGTGCTGCAGGAGGTCACCAACGGCACCGTCTTCACCGCCGACGGCGTCAACCCCGCAGCCTGGGATGATGCGATCAGGGAATTCAATACGATCCGCGCGGGCCGGACGGCCCGGGTCCAGCGGACTGCCCGTGTCTGGGGCGAGTCCTGGCATGTCTCCGGCCTTGCCCGCACGCTGCGGAACCTGCTGTTCAAGAGCCGGGCCGACAACAACTTCCAGTACAACGACTGGCTGTACGGCCAGGACCAGCCCGGAAGCCCCGCCCGCCCGGAAACTGCCAACGCGAAGACGCTCTCTGTCTAGAAGGCATTCTCTGTCCAAGAGTCCTTGAGGAGGGACTGCACGCAATGCAACGATTGATGCATGCAGTCCCTCCTCTATTTAATGTCCGGTATTTAGGGACCGGTCCGGGCCGGTCGGCGTGACGGAGTGTAGCCATGCGAAACGTCACCCTGTACCTGGACGTCGACGGCGTCGTTTGCCCGTTCGGAGCGACGGGCAAGACGCCATGGGGTTCCGGCTGGATACTTGCGAACGCCGGCATGCTCGAGGTGGCCTACGCGGGGGAGCTGGTTGATGGGCTCAACGCAATGGCCCGGTTGCCTGGAGTCCGGTGCGTGTGGCTCACCAGCTGGGAGGAGATGGCCGCGGAATACTTATCCCCTGCCATCGGACTTGCAGGCGCCCACTGGCCCTGCCTGACAGCGGATGGTGCCGGAACGGGGGAGGGCTGGTGGAAGCTTGCCGCCCTCCAGGAGGACCTGGTGGCCAACGCCCCGGATGGCATCGTGTGGATCGACGACCAGCTCCGCTATGAACAGGAAGCACTGGCGTGGGCCGGATTCCTGGGCCCACGCATCCTCACGGTGTCGCCCGATCCGCGCCGGGGAATCTCTCCCGCCGAACTGGCCGCCGTAGGTGGGTTTGTCACGGAGCAGCTGTTCTTGACCTGATGCCATGGACGCGTACGATCGATAGGGTTTCACGCCGGTTCTGTTAACTCCACAGGTCATTTCACATGAACTGTAAGTGAATTATGCGTTGCAGGGCGCGGCGGGTAGTGGAACTGCTGAACGTCGACTCTGCAGATTGGGCAACAGGTGGATATCACCTTTATGGTGGCGCTGGTCATCGGACTGGCATTATTTTTCGACTTCACAAATGGATTCCATGACACCGCGAATGCGATGGCTACGCCCATCGCCACCGGTGCCATTAGACCGAAGACCGCTGTGACGCTTGCCGCAATCCTGAACCTGGTCGGCGCCTTCCTCTCGACGGAAGTGGCTAAAACAGTCTCCGGCGGCATCATCCGGGAAGGCTCGGACGGTGTCCAGATCACGCCGGACATTATTTTCGCCGGCCTTATGGGCGCCATCCTCTGGAACATGATCACCTGGCTCAAGGGACTGCCGTCGAGCTCATCCCATGCACTCTTCGGCGGGCTGATCGGCGCGGCCATCGCCGGCATCGGGTTCAATTCCGTGAACCTGGAAACCCTGCTGCAGAAGGTCATCCTGCCCGCCATTTTCGCCCCGCTCATTGCCGGCCTTGTGGCGTACCTCTGCACGCGGCTCGCGTATGCCTTGACGTCCCGGCACGATCCTGAAACCGGCAGCAAGTTGACGCAGAAGCGGGGCGGGTTCCGCACTGGCCAGATCTTCACGTCCAGCCTCGTGGCGCTGGCCCACGGAACCAACGATGCACAAAAGACCATGGGCATCATCACCCTGGTGCTGATTTCCGCCGGCACCCAGTCCCCGGGTTCGGGCCCGCAGTTCTGGGTCATCACGGCATGCGCCCTGGCCATCGCCGTCGGCACCTACGCAGGTGGCTGGCGCATCATCCGGACCATGGGTTCCGGGCTCACCGAGGTCAAGCCTGCCCAGGGATTCGCAGCCGAGACCAGCACCGCCTCTGCCATCCTTGCGTCTTCCCACCTGGGTTTCGCCCTGTCCACTACCCAGGTGGCGTCCGGGTCCGTCATCGGGTCCGGCATGGGCCGTAAGGGCACCACGGTGCGGTGGAACATGGTGGGCAAGATCGCCTTGGGCTGGCTGTTTACACTTCCAGCCGCCGGCGTTGTGGGCGCGCTGACCGCGCTGCTCGTGAAGACCGGCGTGGTGGGTGTGGTGATTGCCGCCGTCGCCGGTACCGCCGCGGTGCTGTTTATGTTCGCCTACTCCCGCAAGTCGGCGGTGGGCCACCACAATGCCGTGGAAGTCGAAGAAGCGGGCCAGGCCGTCCGCTTTGCTAAGAAGAAAGCCTTCGCCCGGGCCCGCGCCAAGGCGAACCAGCACAAGGATGTTCAGCGATGAAGTGGTTGGAACTCTTGACAGTGGCCGGCGCCACCCTGGTGTCCGCAGTAACGGTTGTGGTCCTGTATTCGCTGGGCGTGCGGCTGACGGCCATCGCCGGTGACGCCCGGCAGGCCTCACCCCGCGCCAAACGCTACCTCGCCTACGCCTGCTTTGGCCTCTGCGGCATGGCTGTGATGTTCGGGCTGTACCTGATCATTCCTTACTTCAGCAAGTAGCCCTTCAGCCCTCCACACCGCAGGGCTACTCTGGTTCCATGTCCAGGATCCAGTATTTTGTCGCGGCCTCCATCGACGGGTTCATCGCCACAACGAAGGATGATCTCGCCTGGCTTCTTGAGTTCGACGGCTTCGAGGGCGGCAAGGAAAGCTACGAAACCTTCATGGCCGGCGTCGGCTGCATTGTTATGGGCGGCGAGACGTATGCATGGCTGATGGAGCACGAACCCGGCAACTGGCCGTACCCTTCCACACCTTGTTATGTGTTTACACGGCACGAGCACGTTGCCCCGGCCGGCACGGACATCACATTCGTCCGCGGTCCCGTCGAGGAGTTCATCCAGGACTTCCAGGATCACGCCGGCGGGAAGAACGTCTGGGTGGTGGGTGGCGGCAACCTCGCTGCGCAGTTCGCCAACGCAGGACTGCTGGATGACCTCATCCTTTCTGTCATCCCCGTGGTCCTGGGCGACGGCAAACGGCTGCTGCCATTGGAGGGCCCGACGTCGCCACTTGAGTTGACGGCGTCCCGCACCTTGGGACGGGGCATAGTGGAGCTCCGCTACACCTTCACGTCCCCGGTTCCGGCCGGTTAGGGAGCTGGCCGCCTGAGGCGCTTAAGCGTCCGCGGGCTCGTTGTCCCGCAGCATGTTGGTGATGCGTGCGGTGGAGAGGCGGCGGCCTTGTTCGTCGGTCATCACGATTTCGTGCGTTGTCAGTGTCCGGCCCAGGTGGATCGCGGTGCACGTACCTGTCACGGTGCCCGCGGCGATTGCACGGTGGTGGGTGGCGCTCACTTCAATGCCCAGGGCGTGCCTGCCTGCGCCTGCGTGCATCCCGGCGGCGAAGGATCCCAGGGTTTCGGCCAGCACCACATGGGCGCCGCCGTGCAGGATGCCTGCCACCTGGGTGTTCCCTTCCACCGGCATGGTGGCCACCGTTCGTTCCGGGCTCATCTCGAGGAAGTGGATCCCCATCTTCACCACCAGGGCACCGATGCCCAGGCTGCCGAGCCAGTCGTGGAGGTGCGCCGGGATGCCTGCTGTGACCAATTCCTCAGTGAAGGGCCCGGGCGTGAAATTGTCCATCATGGGAACTAGGCTGGCACCTGTGAGTGAAACTACCAAACCGGCCCCCTTCCCGTCCGAGACCGCAGTGCTTGACGCTGATGCTGCCCTGCAGGACATCAACGTCCTGCCGGCCGGAGGCCAGGTTTCCGCCACGGAAGCCCCCGTGGTTCCCATCACCGGACAGCCGCGGCTCCTGGTGCTGGATGGCCACTCGATGGCGTTCCGCGCGTTCTTCGCCCTGCCGGCGGACAAGTTCTCCACCGCCAATGGTCAGCACACGAACGCCATCCACGGCTTCACGTCCATGCTCATCAACCTGATCAAGGAACAGAAGCCCACCCACATTTGTGTCGCCTTCGACGTCTCGGATGACACCACCCACCGCAAAGCCGAGTACAGCGAGTACAAGGGGGGACGCAACGAAACGCCCCGTGAGATGAGCGGCCAGATCGACCTCATCGACAAGGTCATGGGCGCCTGGGGCATCAAAACCATCAAACTGCCCGGCTATGAAGCCGATGACATCCTGGCGGCCCTCGCCGCCATGGGGGAAAAGGCCGGTTTCGAGGTGCTGCTCGTCTCGGGCGACCGTGACGCCTTCCAGCTGATCACGGACAACGTTTTTGTGCTGTACCCGCGAAAGGGCGTCAGCGACATTCCCCGGATGGACGCGGCAGCCATCCAGGAAAAGTATTTTGTGACGCCCGCCCAGTATTCGGACCTTGCCGCTTTGGTGGGGGAGACCGCGGACAACCTCCCGGGCGTTCCGGGCGTCGGCCCGAAAACCGCGGCCAAGTGGATCAACCTTTACGGCGGTCTTGAGGGCGTCCTCGAGCACCTGGATGCGATCGGCGGCAAGGTGGGCGATGCCCTCCGGGAAAACGTGGAGGACGTCAAACGCAACCGACGCCTGAACAGGCTCCACACGGATCTCGAACTTCCGCTCACCCTGGATGATCTCGCGGAACCGCGGCCGGACGAAGCCGCGCTGGAGGCTTTGTTCGACGAACTTGAATTCAAGACCATCCGTTCCCGGCTCTTTGCCCTGTACGGCAGCGAGGACGTGGAATCTGCGGAGCGCGAAACCATCGCCGCGCCGGACTTCGTGATTCCCGGCGGGGCCGCCGAGCTGGGTGCCTTCCTGGCGGCGGGCGCTGGCAAAACGTCGGCAGTCGCCGTCGACCTGGTGCCCGGGCGGATCGGCGAGGACGCCGCCGCACTGGCCATCGTCCGTGACGATGCCGCCGTCTATCTTGACCTCGCCGCGCAGGACGCCGCCGCCGAAAACGTCCTGGCGGACTGGCTGCGCGATGAAAGCTCGTTAAAGGTCTTGCACGGCTACAAGGCCGCGTTGAAGGCCCTGTCCAGCCGTGGCCTGGGACTGGAAGGCGTGGTGGATGACACGTCAATTTCCGGATACCTCATCCAGCCGGACCGCCGCACGTATGAACTCGCCGAGTTGGCCCAGCACCACCTCAACGTCAGTGTTCCGTCCGAGGCCTCCAAGGCGGGCCAGCTGGAGCTGGCGTTCGACGGCGACGACGCCGCCGCTGCCGGCGCGCTGGTCCAGGTGGCGGCCGTGGTCCAGGCCCTGAGCCGGCACTTCGCATCAGAACTCACCGAACGCAAGGCGGGGGACCTGCTGACCACCCTGGAACTGCCCGTCAGCCGCGTGCTGGCCGACATGGAAACCGCGGGCATCGCCATCGACCTGCCGCGCATGGACGAGCAGATCGCCGATCTGGCCAAGGTGATCGACAACGCGCAGGAGCTTGCCTTCGCCGCGATCGGCCACGAGGTTAATCTTGGATCGCCCAAGCAACTGCAGGCCGTGCTCTTTGACGAACTCCAGTTGCCGAAAACGAAGAAGATCAAGTCCGGCTACACCACCGATGCCGCGTCGCTGAAGAACCTGCTGGAAAAGACCGGGCACGAATTCCTGGTCCAGCTGATGGCGCACCGGGAGTCCTCGAAGCTGCGCCAGATGCTGGAGTCGCTCAAGAAGTCCGTGACGGAAGATGGCCGGATCCACACCACCTACGCGCAGAACGTGGCAGCGACGGGCCGGATCTCCTCCAACAACCCCAACCTGCAGAACATCCCCATCCGCAGCGAGGAAGGCCGTCGCGTCCGCGGGATCTTTGTGGTCAGCGACGGCTACGAGTGCCTGCTGTCCGCGGACTACTCACAGATCGAAATGCGGATCATGGCGCACCTTTCGGGCGACGCAGGCCTGATCCAGGCCTACCAGGACGGCGAAGACCTCCACCGGTTTGTGGGCTCGAACATCTTCCACGTGCCCACCGAAGAAGTCACGAGTGCCATGCGCTCCAAGGTCAAGGCCATGTCCTACGGCCTCGCCTACGGCCTGACCTCGTTTGGCCTGTCCAAGCAGCTGGAAATTTCCGTGGACGAGGCCCGCACCCTGATGAAGGACTACTTCGACCGGTTCGGCGCGGTCCGGGACTACCTTCGCGGCGTGGTGGACCAGGCCCGGGTGGACGGCTACACGGCCACCATCGAGGGGCGACGCCGCTACCTGCCGGACCTCACCAGCACGGACCGGCAGCTGCGCGAAAACGCGGAGCGCATTGCGCTGAACTCACCCATCCAGGGATCGGCCGCAGACATCATCAAACGCGCCATGCTGGGTGTGCACGCTGAACTGGCGGCGCAGGGCCTGAAGTCCCGCATGCTCCTGCAGGTCCATGACGAACTGGTCCTCGAAGTCGCCGCCGGCGAGCGTGTTGCGGTGGAGAAGCTCGTCACCGAGCAGATGGGCTCCGCCGCGGACCTCAGCGTCCCGTTGGATGTCCAGATCGGTGTGGGCCCCAGCTGGTACGACGCCGGCCACTAGGCTGCTGGGAACGGGCTGCCGGGAACGAATGGGCGGGGCGCGATGGACAAGTACGACGTCAAGAAACAGTTCAAGGATCTGTACGCGCCCCGGGCCCGGGACTTCGAGGTGGTCACCGTCCCTCCCCTGAGCTACCTGATGCTGGACGGGCAAGGTAATCCGGGGACGGCCCCCGCCTACGCCGCCGCCCTCGAGGCCCTGTATTCGGTGTCGTACGCCGTCAAGTTCGCCAGCAAGCACGCGGGCCGGGACTACGTCGTCGGGCCGCTGGAGGGCCTATGGACAGCAGACGATCCGGACGCCTTCACCAGGGGTGAGAAGGACAGCTGGAAGTGGACCATGATGATCCATCAGCCAGGCTGGATCGGCGCCGCCGATGTGCAGGACGGTATCGCGGAGGCGGCGGCGAAAGACGCTCCGGGGCTGGACCTGCTCCGCCTTGAGACCCTCGATGAAGGCCTCTCGGTGCAGATCCTGCACATCGGCAGCTACGACGACGAGGCCCCCACGTTGCGCCGCCTGCACAGTGAGTACATGCCGGCCAACGGTTTCGGATTTGCCGGCCTGCACCACGAGATCTACCTCAGTGACGCGCGGAAGGTGGCACCGGAAAAGCTCAAAACCATCCTCCGGCAACCCGTGCGGCGGCTCTGAGGCATTTCCCTGCGGCTCTGCGGAACTTCCTGCCTGCGGGCGTGTTGCTGCTGGCCAGGCCCTGGATTCATTGGTTAGGGTCGGCGGTGTGGCTGAACTGAGTGATGACTACGAAATCCGGCGCTTCCCAGCGGCATCCAAGGGCGAGGCGGGTTATCCGGACGCCGAATCATGGGTGAAGGCGGTCGCATTTGGCTTCCATGAATCCACGCGGACACCGGAGCATGTTGCCAAGTCCTTGGAGACCTACGCAGCTGACCGGCGGATCTTCACCGGCGCCTACCAGACGCGGGAAGTTGCGCCTGGGTCGCTCCCCGCGAACGTACCGGTGGCAACCTTCGGCACCCTGCGCAAAACACTCAACATCGGCTTCGGCCGGCTGCTGGAAACGCAACTGGTCACAGCTGTGACGGTCCGGACCTCACATCGGCGGCGCGGCTTGCTGCGCCGGATGATGTCCGAGGACCTGGCCATGGCGAAAAACGATGGCCTGGCAATGGCCGCCCTGACAGCGTCAGAAGGCTCCATCTATGGGCGCTTTGGCTACGGCGTGGCCAGCTTCGAACGGACCGTGAAAGTGGACACCACCGCCCGTTTCCGGCTCAACAATCACGCCGTCGGTACCGTGGACGTCGCGGACCCGCGAGTGCTGCTGGATCTGGCCCCGGAGGTTTTCGACCGCGTGCACCGCCTGACGCCGGGATCGATTGGCCGTCAGGACTGGTATCGCCAGCTTGCTTCAGGGTCCTTGGGCCGCGAGGGCAAGGAAGATCCTGCCGTCAAGGCGGCACTGCACTACGGCCCCGACGGCGCCGTGGACGGCTACGTCTCTTACAAATTCCTGGGCTGGGACACCGAGCCCTACACCATGCAGGTGGTGGACCTCGTGGCGGCCACGAACGAGGCCTACCTGGAGCTCTGGCAGTTCCTGGCCGCCATCGACCTGGTGGAACGCGTCACGTGGGACGAAGCACCGCTGGATGACCCGCTCACGTGGGCACTGGCCGATCCCCGCTGCATCGACTCCTCAGACAGCCGGGACATGCTCTGGCTCCGCATCCTGGACGTGGCCCAGGCGCTGGAAGCCCGTCATTACCCGCTGGACGGCAGACTGGTGCTCGAGGTGCAGGACCCGCTTGGTCTCACGGCGGGAACGTTTGCCGTGGACGTCAGCGGCGGCGAGGCCGCCGTCGTGCGTCCGGTAGCTGCGCAGGATCCGGACTTGACGCTGGATGTCTCCGCGCTGTCATCCATCTACCTCGGTGCTGTCAGCCCGGTGACGCTGACGGCGGCGGGCCGGATCCGTGAACACACCCAGGGCGCGGCGCTCCGGGCCCGAGGGATGTTCGCGGTGGAACGCGCCACGCACTGCCTCACGCACTTCTGAGCCCCGGCATTGCAGGCACGCTCGGCCAGGGCCGGTCGTTGCCATGCGCTTTGACCCTCGTTGGCCGCTGCGACTAGAATAAGTGGGCGCGTACTACGTGCGCGTTTCTAGAATCCACAAATCAGGAAGACCCGGAAGATCCCTGTGATCGCCCGAAGACCTGCGCCTGCGTTCCATAACGCGGGCGCGGCGGTTTGCCTGACCGACTAACTATCCACAACGGAGCCCCTACTACATGACCATCACCTCCACCGAGAAGCCCGGTACCCCCGTAGTCGCCATTAACGACATCGGTACCGCTGAGGACTTCCTCGCAGCAGTCGACGCCACCATCAAGTACTTCAACGACGGAGACCTCGTCGAAGGTACCGTCGTCAAGGTCGACCGCGATGAAGTTCTGCTCGACATCGGTTACAAGACCGAAGGTGTCATCCCCTCCCGCGAGCTGTCCATCAAGCACGACGTTGATCCCGGAGACGTTGTCTCCGTTGGCGATCTCGTCGAAGCCCTGGTGCTCACCAAGGAAGACAAAGAAGGCCGCCTGATCCTCTCCAAGAAGCGGGCTCAGTACGAGCGCGCCTGGGGCGACATCGAGAAGGTCAAGGAAGAAGACGGTGTTGTCACCGGTACCGTCATCGAGGTTGTCAAGGGTGGTCTTATCCTCGACATCGGTCTGCGCGGCTTCCTGCCCGCATCCCTCGTCGAGATGCGCCGTGTGCGCGACCTCGCTCCGTACATCGGTCAGAAGATCGAAGCCAAAATCATCGAGCTGGACAAGAACCGCAACAACGTTGTGCTGTCCCGCCGTGCCTGGCTCGAGCAGACCCAGTCCGAGGTCCGCTCCACGTTCCTCAACAAGCTGGAAAAGGGCCAGGTCCGTCCCGGCGTCGTTTCCTCCATCGTCAACTTCGGTGCCTTCGTGGACCTGGGCGGCGTAGACGGCCTCGTTCACGTTTCCGAGCTGTCCTGGAAGCACATCGACCACCCGTCCGAGGTTGTCGAAGTTGGCCAGGAAGTCACTGTCGAGGTTCTCGAAGTCGACCTGGACCGCGAGCGTGTTTCACTGTCGCTCAAGGCTACGCAGGAAGATCCGTGGCAGACCTTCGCCCGCACCCACGCCCTCGGGCAGGTTGTTCCGGGTAAGGTCACCAAGCTCGTTCCGTTCGGTGCGTTCGTACGCGTCGAAGACGGCATCGAAGGCCTCGTGCACATCTCCGAACTGGCAGTCCGCCACGTGGAGCTGGCTGAGCAGGTTGTCTCCGTTGGTGACGAGCTGTTCGTCAAGGTCATCGACATCGACCTCGAGCGCCGCCGCATCTCCCTCTCCCTCAAGCAGGCCAACGAGGGCGTTGACGCCGAGTCCACCGAATTCGATCCGGCTCTCTACGGCATGTCCGCTGAGTACGACGAAGAGGGCAACTACAAGTACCCGGAGGGCTTCGACCCGGAGTCCAACGAGTGGCTTGAAGGCTACGAGAACCAGCGCGCCGTTTGGGAGCAGCAGTACGCTGACGCCCAGACCCGCTGGGAAGCACACAAGAAGCAGGTTGCCCAGCACGCTGCCGACGACGCTGCAGCTGCAACGTCCGGTGACAGCGATTCCGGCACCACCAGCTACTCCTCCGAGCCTGCTGCCGAGTCCAACGCCGGGGCCGGTACCCTTGCTTCGGACGAGGCTCTTGCAGCTCTGCGCGAGAAGCTGACCGGCAACTAATTGCCACCGGCCCGGGGCTTCCCGGGCCAGCACAGCGGGCCCCTGCAAATGCGGGGGCCCGCTGTGCTTAATGCGCCATTCGTGGTTGGCCGGCCATCTGACCAGCACTTAATGCTCCCAAACGAGGGTTTCGGTGCGTCTACTGCGAGTCAGTTGAGAGTACGACGACGGCACTCACAGCGCCGCCGTCGTCGTGCGTCAGGACCGCGCCTACGGCGGTGAGGAGCCGCTGCGCGCCGATGTTGGCTGCCGTCGTGTTGGCCACGACCTGGAGCAGTCCGGCGCGGCGGGCTTCCGCCAGTACGAGCCGCAACGCGGCGCCGCCGACACCGTGGCCGCGGTAGCGCCGGCCCAGCCAGATGCCCGTCTCAGCTGTTTCGTGTTGCGCCGTTTCCTCGTCCGTCAGCTTGAGCCTGATCGCGCCGGCCGGGCCGCCGTCGCAGAGCACTGCCCAGCTCTTTTCCGCGGCCGGTCCCTCCAGTCCCGCGGCTGCAGACCGGTGGTAGGCGCGGAACCATTCGATCCGTTCGGCATTCCAGCCCATCCCGTTGCCCAGCGGCGGCGTGACGTCATCCGCGGACGCATCCAGCTGCGCCAGCTCCAGCAGCCGTTCCAGCATGGGGTCGTCGACGTCTGCCAGACGGACTTCAGGGCAGCGGGACATCGATCCACTCCGTTCCGGCCGGCATGAGCACGGTTCTCCCGGCGGTGAGCGACAACACGCGATCGGTGGCGGCAGAAACTTCCGCGGCCTCGTCAGGCACGGCCAGGCGAAGGACCGTGTCCTGCGCTCCGTAGGTGGTTTCCGCCATCACAAACCCGGCCGCGCGAAGATCGTTCTCCAGCCGTCCCGCGGCGGAGTGCGGCACCGACGCCGAACAGATCCGCAGCCGGCTGCGGCGAACCAGTGGGGCCCGTTGCAGGGCCGCGGAAACCGACTCGGAATATGCACGCACCAACCCACCCGCCCCCAGCAGGATGCCGCCGAAGTAGCGCACGACGACGGCGCTGACGTCGCTGAGGTCCGTCACGCCCGGCGCTGTTTCCCTCTTGATGATGGCCTCCAGCATGGGGGTGCCGGCCGTGCCGGAGGGCTCGCCGTCGTCATTGGAGCGCTGGATGTCCCGGTCCGGCCCCAGGACGAACGCCGAGCAGTGGTGGCGGGCATCGTGGAACTCGCGGCGCAGGGCGGCCACCAGATCCCGCGCGGTGTCCTCATCGTCCGCGCGGCGCAGCACCGTGATGAACCTGGAGCGTTTGATCTCGATCTCGTGCCGGAACTCCGGCCCCAACGCGAGCGTGGTGTAGGCGGTGGCCCTGCTGTCTGCGGCGTCAGTGCTCTGTGTATCCGCTGTTTGTGCCACGTCTTCAGTTTAGGGTGGTGGGATGCTGAAGATCGGTTTGACGGGCGGCATCGCCTCAGGGAAGTCAGTGGTCGCCACACGCCTTGCCGAGCTCGGTGCGGTGCTGGTGGACGCGGACGCGCTGGCCCGGGACGTTGTCGAACCGGGAACGCCCGGGCTGGCCAGCGTGGTGGGAGCGTTTGGAGCGGAAATGCTCGACGGCGACGGCCGGCTGGATCGGGTCAGGCTGGGTTCCGTGGTGTTCGGCAATCCCTCGCAACTGGCCGTGCTGAACGGCATTGTGCACCCGCTGGTCCGGGCCGCCGCGGCCAGGATCATCGCCACAGCCCCGGCCGGCGCCATTGTGGTCCAGGACATTCCACTGCTCGTGGAGACGGGCCAGGGGAGCGGCTTCCATCTTGTCCTTGTGGTGGACGCGCCCGATGACGTCAGGATCGCCCGGATGCTCGACCACCGCGGCATGACGGCCGAGGACGCCCGGTCACGGATGGCTGCCCAGGCCTCGCGCGAGGCGCGACTGGCCGCTGCCGACGTCGTGCTGGACAACTCCGGATCACTGGCGGACGTGACGGCGCAGGTGGACCGGCTCTGGGCCGAACGACTGGTGCCGTTCGCGCGCAATCTCCGGCGCGGCGTCAGGGCGGTCAGGGCAGGCATGGCAGTCTTGTCGGTGCCGCAGCAGGATTGGGCGGTCCAGGCTGCACGGCTTGGCGCCCGAATCACGGCCGCAGCACCGGACGACATCCTGGCTGTGGACCATATCGGCTCCACAGCCGTGCCTGGCCTGGCAGCCAAGGACGTCATCGACCTCCAGGTCACGGTGTCCGATCTCAACGCAGCGGACCGGATCGCACCGCTGCTGGCCGCTGCTGGCTTCCCGGCCGTGCCGGGGGTTGGCTTCGACACTCCGAAACCGACGGATCCGGACCCGGCGCAGTGGCAAAAACGCTTCCACGCCAACGCGGACCCCGGCCGCCCCGCCAACGTGCACGTACGGGCGGCCGGATCGTCCGGCTGGCGCTACGCGCTGCTCTTCCGCGACTGGCTCAGGAACGACCCGGAAGCCGCCGCCTTGTATGAAGACCATAAACGCGCGTTGACCGAACATTTTGCCGGCAGTAAAGGTACCCACGCCTATGCGGAGGCGAAGGAGCCGTGGTTCACGGACGTCGCATGGCCGCGTATGGACGGTTGGGCCGCGCGCACGGGGTGGGTGCCGCCGTCGTACATCAGCTGAACTCCCAGCCGCTGTGGCTGGCTGTTCGCCGGTAACTTATCCGGCTTTCACTGTCGGTCCCCGGTTGTAGATTAGATGCATGAGCCTTGCCCAGGAGATCAACCGCGTCGTCGCTCCGTTTGAAGTCATCAGCGAGTTCCAGCCGGCCGGCGACCAACCTGCCGCCATCACCGAACTCACGGAGCGGATCAGGAACGGCGAAAAGGACGTTGTCCTGCTTGGCGCCACCGGTACCGGCAAGAGTGCCACCACGGCTTGGCTCATCGAACAGGTCCAGCGGCCCACGTTGGTCATGGTGCAGAACAAGACCCTGGCCGCCCAACTCGCCAACGAATTCCGTGAACTCCTGCCCAACAACGCGGTGGAGTACTTCGTTTCGTACTACGACTACTACCAGCCTGAGGCCTACGTAGCGCAGACGGACACCTTCATTGAGAAGGACTCGTCCATCAACGAGGAAGTGGAACGGCTCCGCCACTCCGCCACCAATGCGCTGCTGACCCGCCGGGACGTTATTGTGGTGGCCACGGTGTCCTGCATCTACGGCCTGGGCACGCCGGAAGAGTACATTGCCGGCATGGTCACGCTCCGCAAAGGGGCGCAGATGAACCGCGACGACCTGCTCCGGAAATTCGTCTCCATGCAGTACGCGCGCAACGACATGGACTTCCACCGCGGCACGTTCCGGGTCCGCGGCGACACCGTGGAAATCATCCCTATGTACGAGGAACTCGCCATCCGCATCGAATTCTTCGGAGACGAGATTGAGAACATCCACACTCTCCATCCGCTGACTGGCGAACTGATCCGGGATGAGGAGGAAATGTACGTCTTCCCGGCCTCGCACTATGTGGCCGGGCCCGAGCGGATGGCCCGGGCCATCAAGCGGATCGAGGACGAACTCGCCGAACGCCTGGCCGTCCTGGAAAGCCAGAACAAGCTGGTGGAAGCGCAGCGGCTCCGGATGCGCACTACCTACGACCTCGAAATGATGCAGCAGATGGGCTTCTGCAACGGCATCGAAAACTACTCGTCGCACATCGACGGCCGTGCCCGCGGGACCGCTCCGCACTGCCTCATCGACTACTTCCCGGACGACTTCCTGCTGGTGATCGACGAATCCCATGTCACCGTGCCGCAGATCGGCGCCATGTACGAGGGCGACATGTCCCGCAAGCGGAACCTCGTGGACTTCGGCTTCCGCCTGCCGTCGGCGATGGACAACCGACCGCTGAAATGGGACGAGTTCCTCCAACGCGTGGGCCAGACGGTCTACCTGTCGGCCACTCCCGGCAAGTACGAACTCGGCAAGGCTGACGGCTTTGTGCAGCAGATCATCCGGCCCACCGGACTGATCGACCCCGAGGTGGTGGTCAAGCCCACCAAGGGCCAGATCGATGACCTCCTCGGCGAGATCAAGACCCGCACGGCAAAGAACGAACGCGTCCTGGTCACCACCCTGACCAAGAGGATGGCGGAGGACCTCACCGACTACCTGCTGGGCCACGGCATCAAGGTCGAATACCTGCACTCGGACGTGGACACCCTGCGACGGGTTGAACTGCTCAGGGAACTCCGGATGGGTGTCTTCGACGTCCTGGTGGGCATCAACCTGCTTCGCGAAGGCCTGGACCTGCCCGAGGTCTCCCTCGTGAGCATCCTGGACGCGGACAAGGAAGGCTTCCTGCGCTCGGCGACCTCGCTGATCCAGACCATCGGCCGTGCTGCCCGCAACGTCTCCGGCGAGGTCCACATGTACGCGGACCGCATCACCGACTCCATGGCCAAGGCTATCGACGAGACCAACCGGCGCCGCGCCATCCAGGTTGCCTACAACACGGAACGGGGCATCGATCCGCAGCCGCTGCGGAAGAAGATTGCCGACATTACGGACCAGCTGGCCAAGGAAGACGCCGACACCCAGGAGCTGCTCAACAACAACCGGCTGGCCAAGGGCGCCAAACGTGGCAAGTCTGCGGCCAAGGGCGCGGCACAAGTTCGCAAGGACGGCCTGGCCGCGGCACCGGCCGGAGACCTCGTGGGCCTCATCGAACAGCTGACCGAACAGATGCACGGCGCTGCCACCGAACTCCAGTTCGAGCTGGCCGCGCGTATCCGGGACGAGGTCAGTGACCTTAAGAAGGAACTCCGCCAGATGCAGGCGGCCGGCCACGCCTAGTCCACCCCCGGGCGTCGAAGGGACGTGGCAGTCGGGGCATGTTTCCGCATGTCGGGACGCCTGCTGTACAGTTAACGTCACGTAGGGGAGTATCCCGAGCGCTACGATCGTCAACACGCCAGGCACAGTTGCCTGGCCGGGCGTAGCGGGCCGCCATTTCAGCACCAAGTGCACAGGCTGGCCGGAGAGACTTACACCATTTCTCTGTACCCTGCGAAAGGCTAACCTGTGCCCGAATTACCAGTGTGGTTCGAGGTCGGCTCACTTGTCGTCCTTGGCCTGATCCTCCTCATTGACCTTCTGCTGGTCGTCCGACGCCCCCACGAGCCTTCCATGAAGGAAGCTGGCCTGTGGGTTGCGTTCTACGTCTCCCTGGCACTGCTGTTCGCCGGGGCCATGTTCTTCTTTACCGGCGCCGAATTCGGCGGCCAGTTTGTGGCCGGCTGGGTCACTGAATACAGCCTCAGCATCGACAACCTGTTTGTCTTCATCATCATCATGGCCCGCTTCTCCGTGCCCCGTAAGTACCAGCAGGAAGTCCTGATGGTGGGCATCATCATCGCCCTGATCCTGCGCGGCATCTTCATCCTCCTCGGAGCCATTGTGATCGAGCAGTTCAGCTGGGTGTTCTACATCTTTGGCGCGTTCCTGCTCTGGACCGCCTGGAAGCAGGCCCAGGACGAAGGCGAGGACGAAGAGGACAAGGAAAACCCGCTCATCGCCCGGATCCGCAAGGTCATCCCTATGTCGGAGAAGTTCGACGGCGGCAAGCTGCGTACCACGGTGGACGGCAAGAAGGTCTTCACCCCCATGCTGATCGTGTTCATCACCATCGGCCTGACCGACCTCCTTTTCGCCGTCGACTCGATTCCGGCGATCTTCGGCCTGACCCAGAGCCCGTTCATCGTTTTCACCGCCAACCTGTTCGCCCTGATGGGCCTGCGCCAGCTGTACTTCCTGCTGGGTGGCCTGATGAACCGCCTGATCTACCTGAAGCACGCGCTGTCCTTCATCCTGGCGTTCATCGGTGTGAAGCTGGTGCTCCACGCCATGCACGTGAACGAACTGCCGTTCATCAACGGCGGCAACCACATCGAGTGGGCCCCGGAGATTCCGACATTCGTCTCCCTGGCCGTCATCGTGGGCACCATCATCGTTGCCGTGATTGCCAGCCTCATGAGCTCCAAGGCAAAGACGGCCCACCTGGACCCCCGCCTCGAGGAAGACGCCAAGAAGAGCCTCAGCGAAGCCGAGTAGGCTGTCGCGTTTCGTTGACGCACACTGAATTTCCACTGATCCCGGCCGCATTGCGGCCGGGATCAGTGGCTTAAACTGCCCCCTGTAGGACCTGGCCGCCCAGGACTATGCTCGGACCATGGCCCGCACCCTGATGACGGAAAGAGGAGTGCGCCACGTGCAACGGCGCACCGTGGTGCTGCTGAGCGCGGCCCAGGTTTTCGGTGGCATCGGCACCGGAGCCACGGTTTCGATTGGTTCCATCCTGGCCGTGGAACTTTCAGGTTCCAGCGTGTGGGCGGGTGCCGTTGCCACGGTTATGACCTTGGGGGCCGCGCTGACAGCACTGCCCCTTGCTTCGCTGGCGGACCGGCGGGGCCGTCGGGCCGGGCAGGTCACGGGGCTTTCCGCCGCTCTGGCCGGCACAGTTCTGATAGTGCTGTCGGTGGTGTCCGGCTTGTTCGTCCTGCTGGTGCTGGGGGCGGTGGGCATCGGGGTGGGTACCGCGGCCAGCCTGCAGGCACGCTTCGCCGCCGTCGACCTTGCAGACGCTGAACACCGTGGCAGGGCACTTTCCGCAGTGGTGTGGGCTGTGACGGTCGGCGCCGTGGCCGGACCCAACCTGATCCAGCCCGGCACCGTGGTTGGCCTGGCCCTCGGCCTGCCACCCGTCGCCGGACCGTTCGTGATCTCCGCAGCCGGACTCCTGCTGGCCATTGTGCTGCTTTTCGCTGGCCTCAGGCCGGACCCGCTCCTGCTCGCGCGGGAAATCGCCGCCCGGGATCTTGCCGCCCGGGATCTTGCCACTCAGGAACATGCCGCGCTGGATCTCGACGCCCAGCCAGCTGGCGGGAAGATGCAAGGCACGCCACCAAATACGGCAAATCAGCAAGTCGCCACCGCGCGCAACGCAGTCGGGGGAGCGCTCGTCCGCGGGCTGCGGGCAATCCGTCAGTCCAGGGCTTCCTGGCTGGCGCTTGCCGCCGTCGTCGGAGCGCACGCCGTGATGGTGGGCGTGATGTCCATGACCCCGCTGCACTTGCAGGAACTCGTGGCCGGGCCTGGTGCCTCCCATGTCGGCCACGCCGCCGCCAGCGATGTCCTGGTGATCATCGGCTTCACCATCTCCCTGCATATCGCAGGCATGTTCGCGTTGTCGCCGGTTATGGGCTGGCTGACGGACAAGGCAGGCAGGACTGAGACCATCATGATCGGCTTCGCCACGCTGATCGCTGCCGTCGCCGTCGCCGGATTTGGCCAGACGTCCACCGTTGCGGTGGCCGTGGGGCTTGTGCTGCTGGGCATGGGCTGGTCTGCGGCCACCATTTCCGGGTCCACGCTGCTGGCGGAGAGCGTCCCCCAGGAGTCCCGCGTGGTGGTCCAGGGGGTGTCGGACATGCTGATGGGCGCCGCAGGTGCAGTGGGCGGGGCCACTTCCGGACTGATCCTCAGCTGGACCGGCTACCTGGGGCTCAACATGGCAGGCGGACTGGTGGGGGCTGCTGTCTTGACCGCCGCCGTCGTTGCCCTGGTGGCGCGCCGCCGCAGCACGGTTGCCGGCTCAGCTGCCCGCTGAGCCGGCAACCGAGCGCACCATACCCAGCAGCCGCCCAAAAATAGCCTCGCCGTCGTCCGCTATGCCGTCATGGTGGAAGTCGGCCGTCTCCCATACCCGGAGTCCGCGCACAGCAGCCGCCGTCTCCAGTGACAGGCTGCGGTCCACGTAAATGTCGTCCTGGTAAACCGCGGCGGCAACCGGCACGCTGTTCGCGGCCAACTGTGTGGGGTCATACAGCGGCTTCCAGTCAGTCTTGCTGGCCAGCAGATGGGCCACCTGCCGCAGCGGCACCAAGGCGGGATCCTGTTCGAAATACCACGGGTACACCATCTCGCCGGTCAGCAGCAGCGTCTCCGCATCCGGGTGGAAGGCCGGATGTTCCTGCAGCACACGCCAGGCAGCCCAGTCGGTCGCCTGTCCCTGCCCGTAGATGGACTCATGCAGCAGGGCGTAGAGCGGGTTCGCCAAGCGGGACACGATGCCCTGGACCTGCTCCAGGAAGGCATCGGAGAGCCTGTTCCCGTGTGGTGTGCCGGTGAAGGCGTCTTCCAGCAGGTAGTGCAGGCCGTCCACGCGCGTGTTTCCGCCCAGGAAGGAGCCCACCATCTGGAACCGTTCAACCGTGAGCCGGCCGCCGTCGGGAAGGAACTCCTCTGTCTGCCGAAGGTGCGATGCGATCGCGTTCACTGTCCGGCGGTCCTCCGGATACCAGCTGAAGTACTCGGTGTTGCGGGCTGCAACGCGCGCGAACGTGGCGCGGTAGACGTCGTCGGCATGGCCGGCGAGCGGCGCAAGTCCGCCCGTGATGAGAGCCTCCTTCAGCCCGTCCGGGGCAAAAGACAGGTACGTCAGCGCGCAGAATCCGCCGTAGCTTTGGCCGTAGATGCTCCAGGGACCGGAGCCGAGCGCCGCGCGGATGAGCTCCGCGTCGGCCACGATGGAATCCGCACGGAAATGCTCAAGGTACGCAGCCTGTGCTTCGGCCGTTCCGCGCGCGGCCAGCGTGTTCCGGTCAAGGGGGGTCGACAGCCCGGTGCCGCGCTGGTCCAGCATCAGGATCCGGAAGTCCCGGGCAGCCGCCTTGCTCCAGCCGCCCAGCGAAGCCAGCCGGTTGCCGCGGCCGCCCGGCCCGCCCTGGAGGAACACCAGCCAGGGAAGCTCTTCGGCTTCAGCCTGGGTGTGGGCCGACGAGACGTACTCGCGGGCGAAGACGGTGATGGTCTCGGGGTCGTCGCCGCTCCCTGGAGCGAAGTGGTCCAAGGGAACGGTGAAGTAGTGCTCGGCGGTGCGCATGCCACGGAATTCGTGCCGGGCCTTCACAAAATGCGGGACAGGGGTCCGCGTTTGCGTCGTTTCAAAGGAAGCGTCCTGCTCAGCCACGGATGGACGCTGCCGTTCTGGTGCCAAAGCTCTCCAGCGCGTCGCCGGTCAGCCGGAACGTGGACCAGCCATCCAGGGGGCGGGCGCCGAGACCGCAGTAGAAGTTGATGGACGGTTCGTTCCAGTCCAGGACGCTCCACTCAACCCGGGCGTAGCCCCTCTCGACGGCGGTGGCGGCCAGGTGCTGCAGGAGCGCCTTGCCGTGGCCCTCGCCGCGGGCGTTCGGGCTGACGTAGAGGTCTTCCAGGTAGATTCCGTGGACACCTTCCCAAGTGGAGTAGTTCAGGAACCAGAGCGCGAAACCCCGGACCTCGCCTGCGCTGTTCTCAGCCATCGTGGCAAACACGCGCGGGTTCTCGCCGAACAGGACCTCAGCCAGCATTTCCGGTGTGTTGCGGACCGCGTCCGGTTCCTTCTCGTAGATGGCCAGTTCGTGGATCATCTGCAGAATGGCGGGGACGTCTTGCCGGATGGCGGGGCGGATTACACTCATGGTCCGAGTTTACTAGCGGGGCCGTGATCCTTACTGCCAGGCTCCCTAGTGCCAGCGAAGCTGCGATGTTCCGTAGCGGACGGGTCCCTTGCTGTACTCCAGCGGCACGCCGTCCGCCATGATGGGCAGCCCAACGTATCGCAGGCGGCCGTAGGGGCTGTCCATCACGCGGAGTTCCGGGTCAGGCAGGGAACCGCCGTGACTGGCCACTGCGGGCAGCCGGAACAATTCTTCAGCGGTGCGGGCCAGGGAAAGACGTGCAGTGCCGCCACGTCCGCTTCGGAGCCGTTCGGCCAGCAAGGCAATTGCTGCCGCCGCCAGGCCAAAACCGGTGGCATGATCCAGTGCCTGCACTGGAAGCGCCCCCGGCTGCCACCCGTCATCAGTCGTGCGGCCATACCGTTCGGCAATGCCGCAAGCGGCCTGAACCAGGCTGTCAAAACCGCGCCGTCCGTTCCAAGGGCCGCCGCTGCCCCAGCCGCTGAGGGTGACGATCACGAGGTCGGGCCGGGCAAGCAACAGGGCTTCGGGCGCCAGCCCAAAAGGGTCCAGCCCGCCGTCGCGGTAACCGGTGACCACCACGTCGGCAGACTCAATGAGGAGCCTGACCGCTTCCATGGCGGCAGGATCCCGAAGGTCCGCCTCGGCGCTGCGCTTGTCAAAGCCCGAGTCAATGAACACATCTCTCAACTCCGGAAGCTGCGGCGGGTCGATGCGCAGGACGTCCGCGCCCAGGGCGCCAAGGAGGCGTGTGGCAGCGGGCCCCGCAATGACGCGCGTCAGGTCCAGCACCTTGAGGCCGGCCAAGGGGTGGCGCGGAACTGCCGATGGAACCCACCGGGAGAGCTGCTGACTTACACTGGCTGACGTTGGCGGACGGGAGATTCTGATCCATGGACCGGAGCTGGCCGTCGCATGCATGGGGGTCGCGATCCACTCGTCCCGTGTGCGCACGGCAGCAGCGACGCCGTTGTTTGCCGTGATGGCTTCCTCGGCGGCCACAGACGTCATTCCTAGCAGGGCGTGTTCCACGTGCTGTGGTGTGCTGACGGAGAGGGCCGCCGTCAGCCGGGCTGCGTGGTGGGGGTAGTTGGCGTGGAGGCGGATCCAGCCGTCCGACGTGCGCCGGAAGCCGGACGTCGGAGCGAATCCTTCGGGTTTGACGCCCGCGATCCGCAGGTGTCCCAGCGAATCGAACGCCGCCGCGGTGGCTCCGGATGCCAGGGAGTACCTGCCCGGAACTCCAACAAGGGCGTTCAGCGACGTCGCTGCTGCCTGGACCGCCCCCAAAGCCAGTCCCTCGACGTCCAGCGGGCCCTTCCACCACTGCCGTGGACCGTTGGAAGGTGCCACGGGCTGGGCCTTCAGGGCTTCCACAACCCGAAAGCTGCCCGTCAGGTCGGGGACGGAGTCCATTCGGTCAGGGCCTAGAGCCGGTTGACGTCGGTGACACGGACCACTGCCGTACCGGTTTCATCCGAGGCCGCCAGGTCCACTTCCGCGGAGATGCCCCAGTCATGGTTGCTCGCCGGATCATCGAAAATCTGCCGGACCTTCCAAAGCCCTGGCTCTTCGGTGATCATGAGCAGTCCGGGACCGCGGGCATCCGGGCCGGTGCCAATGTCGTTGTGTTCGTCGAAGTAGTCGTCCAGGACGTCTTCCCAGCGGGTGGCATCCCAGCCCGCGCCGCCGTCGAGCTCGCCCAGGGCTGCGGCGTTTTCGTCCGCGAACAGTTCCACGCGGCGGAACATCTCGTTGCGGACCATCACGCGGAAGGCACGGATGTTGGACGTCAGCGACGGCGGCGGGGGAGGGGGAGCGTCGTGCGGGGTGGGCATCGCGCCGGACGTCAGCTCCTCCCATTCGTCCAGGAGGGAGGAGTCCACCTGCCGCACCAGCTCGCCAAGCCATGCGATGAGGTCTTCAAGGTCCTCCCGGAGCATGTCCTGCGGTACGGTCTGGCGCAGCGCCTTGAAGCAGTCGGCGAGGTAGCGCAGCACAATGCCCTCGGAGCGGGCCAGCCCGTAGAACTGGACAAATTCGCCGAAGTTCATTGCCCGCTCGTACATGTCGCGGACCACGGACTTGGGCGCCAGTTCAAAGTCGCCCACCCAGGGCGCTGCCTTGCGGTAGACCTCGAAGGCCTCGCCCAGGAGTTCGGCGAGCGGCTGCGGATAGGTGACTTCCTCCAGCATGGCCATGCGCTGGTCGTACTCGATGCCGTCAGCCTTCATCGCGGCAATCGCTTCCCCGCGGGCCTTCTTCTGCTGCGCGGAGAGGATCTGGCGGGGCTTTTCGAGGGTCGACTCGATCACGGACACCACGTCCAGGGCGTACGACGGCGAATCCGGGTCAAGGAGCTCCAGCGCCGCCAGCGCAAACGGCGAGAGTGGCTGGTTCAGGGCAAAGTTGGCCTGCAGATGGACGGTGAGCCGTACTGTCCTGCCGTCATGGCCCTGCTCTTCTACCGGGATGCGCTCCACCACCTCAGCGGCGAGTAGCTCACGATAGATCCCCAGGGCTTTTTTCATCAGCCGCAGCTGTGAGGACCGCGTCTCGTGGTTTTCGGTCAGCAGGCGGCGGGCCGCCGTGAACGGGTCGCCGGGCCGTTCCATCAGGTTCATCAGCATCGAATGCGTCACGCTGAAGCTGGACGTCAAAGGATCGGGCACGGATTCCACGAGGCGCTTGAAGGTGGGTTCCCCCCAGGAGACGAAGCCCTCCGGCGGCTTCTTTTTGACCACCTGGCGGAGCTTCTTCTGGTCGTCACCAAACTTGGCGGTGGCCTTGGCCATCGCCTTCACGTTTTCGATGACGTGCTCGGGTGCCTGGACCACCACTGTCCCCGCGGTGTCATACCCGGCGCGGCCGGCCCTTCCGGCAATCTGGTGGAACTCCCGGGAGTTAAGCGGGCGGGTACGGACGCCGTCGTACTTGCTCAGTGCGGTGAGCAACACGGTGCGGATGGGCACGTTGATCCCCACTCCCAGGGTGTCCGTACCGCAGATCACCTTGAGCAGGCCCGCCTGGGCGAGCTGCTCCACGAGCCTGCGGTACTTCGGCAACATGCCGGCGTGATGGACCCCGATACCGTGCCGGACCAGCCGGTTAAGCGTCTTGCCGAAGCCTGCGGCGAAACGGAAATTCGCGATCAGCTCCGCGATCCTATCCTTCTCCTCGCGGGTGCACACGTTGATGCTCATCAGTGTCTGGGCCCGGTCAATGGCCTCGATCTGGCTGAAGTGCACCACATAGGCGGGCACCTGGCGGGTGGAGAGGAGTTCCTCGAGTGTTTCGTGGACCGGCGTCTGGTGGTAGTAGTAATGCAGCGGAATGGGGCGCTCGGCTGAACTGACGGTGGTGGTGGGGCGGCCCGTAAGTTCGGTGATGCCGGCCTCGAACCGGCTGACATCACCCAGGGTGGCGGACATCAGAAGGAACTGGGCCTGAGGGAGCTCCAGCAGCGGGACCTGCCAGGCCCAACCACGCTGGGGGTCGGAGTAGAAATGGAATTCGTCCATGATGACCGCACCGAGTTCGGCGTCGGCCCCTTCGCGGAGGGCGATGTTCGCGAGGATTTCTGCCGTGCAGCAGATGATCGGTGCGTTCTGGTTGACGCCGGAGTCACCCGTGATCATGCCGACATTTTCTGCACCGAAGATGTCGCACAGGGCAAAGAACTTCTCCGAGACCAGGGCTTTAATGGGGGCGGTGTAGTAACTGCGCTGGCCCCGCGCCATGGCCTGGAAGTGCGCCGCGATGGCCACCAGCGATTTGCCGGAGCCCGTCGGTGTGGCGAGGATGACGTTGGCTCCGGTGGCGAGCTCCATGATGGCCTCGTCCTGGGCAGCGTACAGTTCCAGGCCCCGACTTTCGGTCCACTCAAGGAATTGGGTGTACAGGGCGTCCGGGTCGATGCCTGCGCCGGAGGGGTCTGAGGCGGACAGGACAGGCAGCTGGTCAACGAGTTTCATTGATTTCCAGCTTAGTGCCCAGCCGGTGCCGGCTATCCGGGCGGGCCCGGGTTAGGCTCGCGGTACTGCCAGACAGCACCCGGCGATGGAGGTAACTGTGAAGTGGGACCCCGTAAAGTACGTCCAGTTCGGCGATTACCGTGACCGGCCGTTTTTCGACCTGACGGGGCGGATCCAGGCCGACCGGCCACAGCACGTTGTGGACCTGGGATGTGGTCCGGGAAACCTCACGGCCACCCTCGCCCGGAGATGGCCGGAAGCGCAAGTGGTGGGGCTCGATTCGTCCAGGGAGATGCTGGACAAGGCCGCCGCGCACGCCGCCAGGCATGCGGGCCTCAGTTTCGGGCTGGCGGACATCGCAGCCTGGACGCCCCCGGCTGAAACGGACGTGGTGGTCACCAACGCCGCGCTTCAGTGGGTGCCGGGGCATCAGGAGATGCTGGCGGGCTGGCTGGCGGCGCTCAAGCCCGGTGCCTGGTTCGCCATGCAGGTGCCGGGGAACTTCAATGCCCCGTCCCATGCCCTGATGCGGGAACTTGCAGGTTCGGCACGGTGGTCGCCCCAGCTCGACGGCGTACTTCGCGGTGGAGAGTCCGTGGGGGAGCCCGCAGACTACCTCAGCATCATGCTGGACGCGGGCTGCACGGCAGACGCCTGGGAAACCACCTACCAGCAGGTCCTCACTGGGACGGATCCGGTGCTGGACTGGGTGCGCGGCACGGCGTTGCGCCCGGTCGCGGCGGCTCTTTCGGCCGAGGACGGGCACGTCTTTGAAGCGGAGTATGCTGCAGCCCTGCGGGCCGCATACCCGGCAACGGCACATCGCACGGTGTTTCCGTTCCGGCGGATCTTTGCCGTGGCGCAAAAGCAGCCACGCGCATAAACTCCATTCGTTTGAAGTTCTCTGGTCGGTAATGCCTTATGACTGAGAAGAAAATGTGATGCTGGTTACAATGACGACAGCGGCTTCTGGGGATGGCAAATGGCCTGGCCCTCATCGGCCTCCCAAATCCGTCCTGGAGGTGCGATGCTTTTCGGCTTGATGACCCGGCTGCTGGCTGGCCACAAGGGCGCCGTAACCGCGATCGTTGCTCTCCAGCTTGTCCAGACCACAGGCAACCTGCTGCTGCCCACCATCAACGCCGCCATCATCGACGACGGCATCGTTGCGGGGAACACGCCGGAAATCTTCCGCCTGGGCACTGTCATGGTTCTGATAGCTGCGGTCCAGGCTTCGGCGGCCATCGCGGCGGGCTACTTCGGGGCAGTGGTTGCCATGAAGCTCGGGCACCAGCTGCGCGGCGAGGTCTTCACCAGGATCCAGTCGCTTTCTACGCAGGAAATGGCAGCCTTCGGCACGCAAAGCCTCGTTACCAGGGCCACCAACGACACCCAGCAGATCCAGTCGTTCGCCGTCCTGGTCTTCACCATGCTTGTGGCGGCCCCGGTGATGGCGGCCGGGGGCGTGATACTGGCGTGGCAGCAGGACATGGTGCTTTCAAGCGTCGTGATGGTCATCATGCCAATACTTCTGCTCATCATGTATCTCATCGTCCGGCGCCTCGTTCCCCTGTACCGACAGGGGCAGGAGCTGCTGGACCGAACGGGGGAGCTCATGCGTGAGCAGATCATCGGCGCGAATGTGATCCGTGCCTTCGTCAGGCAGGGACACGAAACACGCCGGTTTGCGAAGACCAACAGCAGCCTCACGGGAAACAATCTTCAGTCGTCGCTGCTCGTGGCCGGCATGCTGCCGCTGATCATGATTGTGGTCAATCTGTCGTCGGTGGCCGTGGTGTGGTTCGGTGGTCACCGGGTTTACGACGGCGGGATGAAGATTGGTGCCCTCACGGCCTTTATCGCCTACATCCTGCAGATTCTCCTGGCAATCATGATGGCCATGTACGTGTTGATGACGGCTCCGCGGGCCGCTGCCTGCGCGGAACGGCTGGGTGCCGTGCTCGAGGCGAAACCGTCAGTCCAGGACCAAAAGGCGCCCCAGGAGACCCGCCATGGGAGCTCCCTTGAGGGCGGCAGCGTCACTTTCAGGAATGTCAGCTTCTCCTACCCCGGCGCCGAGAATCCGGTACTGGAAGACATCAGCTTCACAGCCCGGCCAGGAACCACTGTCGCCATCGTCGGCTCAACAGGGAGCGGCAAGTCGACACTCCTGAGCCTGGTGCCACGGTTCCTGGACGCCACGGCCGGAACCATCAGCATCGGCGGCCGGAATATCTGCTCGATGCCCCTGGACGTCCTACGCCGGACCATGGCGGTGGTGCCGCAAAAGTCGCACCTTTTCTCCGGAACTATCGCCGACAACCTGCGCGTAGCAGCTCCGGAGGCAACCGACGGCCAGCTGTGGGAAGCCATGGAGACAGCCCAGGCCGCCAGCTTCGTTCGTGCGCTGCCCCTGGGGATGGATACGGAGGTCGGGCAAGGCGGAACGAATCTCTCCGGCGGCCAGCGGCAGCGCCTCTGCATATCGCGGGCCCTCCTGCGGCGAGTCTCCGTCTATCTCTTTGACGACAGCTTTTCCGCCCTGGACTTCGCCACCGAGGCCCGGGTCCGGGATGCCCTGGAGGTTGCCCTTGGCAGTGCAGTGGTCATTGTCGTGGCGGAACGGATCTCCACCGTTGCCGGAGCCGGCCAGATCCTGGTGCTCGACGACGGCCGGCTGGTTGCACAGGGGACCCACCTGCAGCTGCTTGAGACATCTGCCACCTACCGGGAAATCGCCGAGTCCCAACTGGCGCTGGACGATGTGCCATGACAGTTTCGCCCGGCGCCGGGGCGTCCGAAGGGTTCTGGCCCACAGCGCGCCGGGTCCTCGCGTTGCTGCGCCCGTCCAGGGGGCGGATGCTGGGTGCAGTTGCGGCCACCTGCGCTTTTGTTGCCCTCAACGTCGCGGCGCCGCAGTACCTCGGTGATGCCACCGATGTGGTGGTGGATGGTGTCTACAGCGGAGCGCTCGACGGGCAGCGCCTGGGACTCCTGCTGGCCGCCGTTGCCGCGATGTACATCGGCGCTTCGCTGTTCAACTGGATCCAGGGAGCGCTGACGGCCAGCGCGGTTCACGGCCTGATGTACCGCCTCCGGGCATCGGTTCAAGACAAGCTGCACCGGCTTCCTTCCACGTACTTCCAAGAGCAGTCCAGGGGTGATGTCCTGAGCCGCGTCACCAATGACATCGACAATATTTCGCAAGCGCTCAGCCAGGTCCTCACGCAGCTGATCATGTCTGTCCTGATGCTGTGCGGTGCCTTGGCCATGATGCTGTGGATCTCGCCGCTCCTGGCCCTGATCGCGCTTGTTTCGGTGCCCTTGTCCACCCTCATCACCGTTATGGTGGCCCGGAAGTCCCAAGCGCATTTTGCCCGCCAGTGGACCGAAACGGGTGAGTTGAACGCGCACGTGGAGGAGTTTGTCACCGGGCACGAGGTTATTAAGGCCTTCGGGTACCAGGACCAGGCAGCGGCAGTCTTCAAGGCAAGCAACGACCGCCTGGCCCGGGCATCCGCACGGGCCCAGTATTCATCCGGCATTGTCCAGCCGTTGATGGTCCTTATCGCCAATATCAACTACATCGCGGTGGCGGTGGTGGGGGCGCTCCAGGTCACCATGGGGGCCATGACCATCGGCGGGATCCAGGCGTTCATCCAGTTCAGCCGGCTTTTCACCCAGCCTGTGGGCCAGATCGGCGGCATGCTCAACGTCATCCAGTCCTGCGTGGCTTCGGCGCGCCGCGTGTTCGACCTGCTCGACGCCGCGGAGATACCTGCAGAGCCCGAAAGTGACGGTCACAAACCCGGGCAGGAAGGGCGGATTGTGTTCAGTGATGTCACCTTCGGCTATACCAGGGCTGACCCTGTGGTCCGTGGGCTGTCGTTCACGGTGGAACCGGGCCGGACGGTCGCGATTGTCGGGCACACGGGCGCCGGCAAGACCACCGTTGTCAACCTGCTCATGCGGTTCTATGAGGTCGACGCCGGCAGGATCACCATCGGGGGTACTAACATTGCCGACATTCCGCGGGACGTCCTGCGGAAGGGATTCGGGGTTGTGCTGCAGGATGCCTGGCTGTTTTCCGGCACCATCCGGGAGAACATCGAATACGGCCGGCCGGGAGCCACAGCCGCGGAGATCACTGCGGCAGCCGAGGCGAGCCACGTGGACCACCTCATCAGGTCGCTGCCGGCCGGCTACGAGACGATGCTGGGCAACGGGGGAGAGCCGCTCAGCCAGGGCCAGCGCCAGCTGATCTCCATCGCCCGGGCGCAGTTGGCGGACCGCACCGTGCTGGTCCTGGATGAGGCCACCAGTTCGGTGGATTCCCGGACCGAGGTCCTGATCCGCCAGGCCATGCAGAGGTTGCGCCGTGGAAAAACAAGTTTTGTGATCGCCCACCGTTTGTCCACGGTCCGGGACGCTGATCTAATTCTGGTCATGGACCACGGACGCATTGCAGAGCAGGGAACCCATCGAAGCCTCCTGGCAGCCAACGGCCGCTATGCACGGCTCTACAACGCCCAGTTCGCCGGACGCCCGGGCCGCGCCGGCACGTTGGAGGCCGGACGATGACAACAGCTGGTCCGTTCCCCGGAACCTGGAAGCCCAACCAGTCCAGCACGGTGGCACTCTTTGAACAGCTGCGCCTGCATGTGATCCGCCTCGCGGACAGCGGGGCCCTTCCGCCGGGAACCAAGCTGCCGGCGGTGCGGACCCTGGCAGGGCTGCTGGACGTCGCGCCCCACACGGTGGCCAGGGCGTACAAGGAGCTGGAGGCAGCCGGTGTCGTGGCCACGAAGGGCAGGAACGGCACCGTGGTGTGCGCGCGTGATGAGCGGGCGGATGCGCTCTCCCTGGCCGCCAACTCCTATGCATCAGTGGCCAAGGCCCAAGGTGCCACCTTTGCGGAAGCAGTCCAGCTGCTGGCTGCAGCCTACGACGCCGACTAGCCGGACCCCGCATGGATATTCGAAGAAGTTTTCGATTAGCATTAGTGGGTGCCTAAAGCCGTAGCTGAAGAAACAGCAGTCGAATCCGTCCCCGTCGCCGTTCCCCAGGCCCCAGCCACGCCTGCCCGGCCAGACCTCTCCCGCCTTGTGGTCAAGGGGGCGCGCGAGCATAACCTGCGCAACGTGGACCTGGATCTGCCCCGAGATGCCATGATCGTTTTCACCGGGCTGTCCGGTTCCGGGAAGTCGTCGCTGGCGTTCGACACAATCTTCGCCGAGGGCCAGCGGCGCTACGTTGAATCCCTGTCGGCCTATGCCCGTCAGTTCCTCGGCCAGGTGGACAAGCCGGACGTCGATTTCATCGAGGGGCTCTCGCCGGCGGTATCGATTGACCAGAAGTCCACCAGCAAGAACCCCCGGTCCACGGTTGGCACCATCACCGAAATTTATGACTACATGCGATTGCTGTGGGCACGCGTGGGACGGCCGCATTGCCCGGTCTGTGGCGAGGTTGTGGCCCGGCAGACTCCGCAGCAGATCGTGGACCAGCTGCTTGAGCTTGACGAAGGCACGCGATTCCAGGTGCTGGCGCCGGTGGTGCGGGGGCGCAAGGGCGAGTTCGTGGACCTTTTCAAGGAGCTGACCGCCAAGGGCTATTCGCGTGCCCGGGTGGACGGTGAGCTGATCCAGTTGAGCGAGCCGCCCAAACTCGGCAAGCAGTTCAAGCACACCATTGAGGTGGTGGTGGACCGCCTGGTGGTTAAAGAAGGCATCAGCCAGCGCCTCACGGACTCCGTTGAAACGGCGCTTGGCCTGGCCGAAGGCCGGGTGCTGGCCGAGTTCGTCGATCTGGAAGCAGACGCGCCGGGACGGCTGCGGGCATTTTCCGAGAACCTCGCCTGCCCTAACGAGCATCCCCTGGCCATCGATGAAATCGAGCCGCGGTCCTTCTCCTTCAACAACCCATTCGGCGCCTGTTCCGCGTGCAGCGGCATCGGTACACGGCTCGAGGTTGACGAAGAACTGATCATTCCGAATCCTGAGCTGTCGTTGGCCGAGGGCGCCATCGCGCCATGGTCACTTGGCACCGCAACAACCGAGTATTGGAACCGCCTGCTCGAAGGGCTGTCCAAGGAGCTTGGCTTCTCCATGGACACACCCTGGGAGAAGCTGGGCACCGACGTCCGCCAGACCGTCCTGCACGGCAAGGACCACAAGGTGGTTGTGCAGTACAAGAACCGCTTCGGACGGGAACGTAAGTACAGCACCGGCTTCGAAGGTGCAATCCAGTACGTCCACCGCAAGCACGGTGAGACGGACTCCGAGTGGGCGCGCGACCGCTACGAAGAGTACATGCGGCAGATCGCCTGCCCCGCGTGCAACGGCGCCCGGCTCAACCCCGCCTCGCTGTCCGTCCTGATCAACGGCAAGTCCATCGCCGACGTCGCCGCCATGCCCATGCGCGTGTGCGCGGACTTCCTGAACAACCTGGTCCTCACCGGCCGCGAGGCCCAGATCGCCCACCAGGTGCTCAAGGAAATACAGGCTCGGCTGACCTTCCTGCTTGACGTCGGGCTGGAATACCTGAATCTCGAGCGCCCCTCCGCCACCCTGTCCGGCGGCGAAGCGCAGCGAATCCGGCTCGCCACCCAGATCGGTTCCGGCCTCGTGGGCGTCCTTTACGTCCTGGATGAGCCCTCCATCGGCCTCCACCAGCGCGACAACCGCCGGCTTATTGAGACCCTGACCCGGCTCCGGGACATGGGAAACACCCTCATCGTTGTCGAGCACGATGAGGACACTATCCAGGTGGCGGACTGGATCGTGGACATCGGGCCCGGCGCAGGCGAGCACGGCGGCCAGGTGGTGCACTCGGGTTCGTACCAGGATCTCCTGGCCAACACCAACTCACTGACCGGCGATTACCTGTCCGGCCGCAAGAAGATCGACATCCCCAAGAAGCGGCGCAAATACGACAAAAAGCGTGAGCTGAAGGTCGTCGGTGCGCGTGAAAACAACCTGGTCAACGTTGATGCGGTCTTCCCCCTGGGCCTGTTCACCGCCGTGACCGGCGTCAGCGGCTCCGGCAAATCCACCCTGGTCAACGAGATCCTCTACAAGGTGCTGGCCAACAAGCTCAACGGCGCCAAACAGGTGGCCGGACGCCACAAGAGCATCATGGGCCTGGAGCACCTGGACAAGGTGGTGCACGTGGACCAGAGCCCTATCGGGCGGACCCCACGCTCCAACCCGGCCACGTACACCGGCGTCTTTGACAACATCCGCAAGCTCTTCGCCGAGACCACCGAGGCCAAGGTCCGTGGCTACCTGCCAGGACGGTTCTCCTTCAACGTCAAGGGCGGGCGCTGCGAAGCCTGCGCAGGTGACGGCACGCTGAAGATCGAAATGAACTTCCTGCCGGACGTCTACGTGCCCTGCGAGGTGTGCCACGGCGCACGGTACAACCGCGAAACCCTCGAAGTCCACTACAAGGGCAAGACCATCGCGGATGTGCTCAACATGCCCATCGAAGAAGGTGCGGAGTTCTTCGCTGCCTTCTCCCCGATCGCCCGGCACCTGAACACCCTCGTGGACGTGGGCCTCGGCTACGTACGGCTGGGACAGCCGGCAACCACCCTCTCCGGCGGCGAAGCCCAGCGTGTCAAGCTCGCCGCGGAACTGCAGAAGCGCTCCAACGGACGCAGTGTGTATGTTCTCGACGAGCCCACCACGGGCCTGCACTTCGAGGACATCCGCAAGCTCCTGATGGTCCTTCAAAGTCTGGTGGACAAGGGCAATACGGTGATCACCATCGAACACAACCTGGACGTCATCAAGAGCGCCGACTGGATCGTGGATCTTGGCCCGGACGGCGGTTCGGGCGGCGGCCAGATCGTGGCCACCGGCACGCCCGAGCAGGTATCGAAATCCACCAAGGGCCACACGGCATCCTTCCTCGCGGAAATACTCGGCTAGGCGGTTGGCCTCCCATGACGTATGCCGTGTCGGGCATGCGAGTTTCAGGCATGCTCGGTGTCGTGAGAAACTAAGCCGGTGACTCAAACAACAGTGCCCGTGATCTTTGACCTGGACGGCACTCTTGTCGATCCGGCCGGCGGAATATCCGGCGGAATCGCAGCAGCCCTTGCCGCCGCAGGTCTGCCGGTTCCTGGCCAGGACGTCCTGAACTCGATGATCGGCCCCAAACTCAGCGATGCGCTCCAGAGTGTCTGCAAGGTTCCGGCCGAGATGCTCGACGAGGTCATCCGGACGTACCGGCAGTACTACTTGGCCACGGGGATAGCCCAGAGCCGGCTGTACCCCGGAATCAGGGAAGCGCTGGAGACCTTCGCGGCCGAAGGCAGGCCAGTGGCCGTCGCCACGCAGAAGCCCGAAGGGCTGGCCCAGATCGTGCTGCGGCACCACGGCATCGCCAACCTGTTCCAGTCCATCAGGGGTTCGGCAGACAACGAATCCTCAACGGATGGTCCGGTGGGGAAGGCAGAAATCATCGCCGCGGCCCTGGCTGACCTCTCCACCCAGCACGCCGTTATGGTGGGTGACCGCGCCCAGGATGTGGCGGGCGCCATCGCGAACGGGCTTGACTGCATCGGTGTGGGCTGGGGTTTCGCTCACGACGGCGAACTCGAGGAAGCCGGGGCCGTCACCGTGGTGGACACCACCGCGGGCATGGTCGCCGCCATCGGGCGCCTCGAAGCAATCCACGCTGCCGCGATGAGTGAGGTGCGCAACGATGGCGCTGTTTGAGGCGGTCCGCTGGACATTTCGCGGGCTCGTCGCGGGCACCTGCCGGCCCACCGTCGTCGGCCTGGAAAACGTCCCGAAAGAGGGGCCATTCATTGTGGCCCCGAACCATCTTTCCTTCTTTGACAGCGTCATTGTCCAGGCACTGATGCCGCGGCCCGTGGCCTTCTTCGCCAAAGCCGAGTACTTCACCACGGGTGGCGTCAAGGGCAGAGTGATGAAGTCCTTTTTTGAGTCCGTGGGTTCCATCCCGGTGGAGCGCGGCGAGCAGGCAGCAAGCGTCCAGGCGCTCAAAACCCTCCTGGACATCCTCGAAGCGGGCAAAGGCATCGGCATCTACCCCGAGGGCACGCGCTCACGGGACGGCATCCTCTACCGCGGCCGCACCGGCGTGGGCTGGCTTGCACTGGCAACCGGAGCTCCCGTGATCCCGGTCGGACTGATCGGGACGGAGAACCTGCAGCCGGCCGGTGAGAAGGGCTTCAAGCCGCATCATTTCACCATGAAGGTGGGGGAGCCCCTGTATTTCGACAAAACCGGCCCGGATCATTCGCTGCCGGCCCGGCGGCAGGTAACGGACCGCATCATGGATGCGATCGCCGAACTCAGCGGCCAGGAACGCTCCACCAGCTACAACCAAAGTAAAAGCACGGATTAGTAGAATGAAGTAGTGGCAGATCCAGCAAGTTACAGGCCCCAGACGGGTGAAATTCCCACCAACCCCGGGGTGTACCGGTTCCGCGATCCCCACGGCCGGGTCATCTACGTCGGCAAAGCCAAAAGCCTTCGCTCCCGCCTGAACTCCTACTTCGCGAATCCGGCGGGCCTGCTGCCCAAAACCCACGCAATGGTTCACACGGCCAGCAGTGTCGAGTGGACAGTGGTGGGCAGCGAGCTGGAGTCGCTGCAGCTTGAATACACCTGGATCAAGGAATACAAGCCACGCTTCAACGTGGTCTTCCGCGACGACAAAACCTATCCGTACCTGGCCCTCACCATGAGCGAGAAGCTCCCCAGGGTCCAGGTCATGCGGGGGGACCGCCGCAAAGGCACACGGTACTTTGGCCCGTACACGGCCGGCGCGATCCGGGAAACCATGGACACTTTGCTGCGGGTTTTCCCCGTCCGCAGCTGCAGCGCCGGGGTCCTCAAACGGGCCCAGGCGAGCGGCCGGCCGTGCCTGCTGGGCTACATCGATAAATGCTCGGCCCCCTGCGTTGGCCGGGTGACTCCCGAGGAACACCGGGCCCTGGCGGAGGACTTCTGCGCGTTTATGGGCGGCGAGGCCAAACGCTTCATCACCAAGCTCGAAAAGGAGATGGCCGACGCCGTCGGCACCCTCGACTACGAGCGTGCGGCGAGGCTCCGTGATGACATCGCCGCTCTTCGGAAGGTCTTTGAGCGCAACGCCGTGGTGCTCGCCGACGATACCGACGCCGATGTCTTCGCGCTGCACGAGGACGAGTTGGAGGCTGCCGTCCAGGTGTTCCACGTCAGGGGCGGCCGGATCCGCGGCCAGCGCGGCTGGGTGGTGGAAAAAGTGGAGGACGCCACCACCCCGGATCTCGTGGAACACCTGCTGCAGCAGGTCTACGGCGACGACGGCGACAGCCATGGCAGGCTTCCCCGCGAAGTCCTGGTGCCCGTCGAACCCAGCAACGCCGCGGAACTTACGGAATGGCTCGGCGGCCTGCGCGGAGCGAAGGTGGATGTCAGGGTGCCGCAGCGCGGCGACAAGGCCGCGCTCATGTCCACCGTCCGTGAAAACGCCGAGCACGCGCTCAAACTCCATAAGACCCGCCGCGCCGGGGACCTCACCGTGCGCTCCCAGGCACTGCAGGAGCTGCAGGAAGCCCTGGACCTGCCCGTGGCGCTCCTGCGGATCGAATGCTTCGACGTCTCCCACGTCCAGGGCACCAACGTCGTGGCGTCCATGGTGGTGGTCGAGGACGGGCTGCCCAAGAAGTCCGAATACCGGAAATTCTCCGTCACCGGGCCCGCCGCCGCAGACGACACGGCCGCCATGCACGACGTCCTGACCCGGCGCTTCCGGCATTACCTGCAGGACAAGTCGGCGCAAGTCGAGGCCTCCGCCCTGCCAGGGCACCAGGCCGCCTTGGAAGCAGCCGCCGATGCCGCGGTCCTGGACACCACTACGGCCGCCCCGCGGGCAAAATTCGCGTACCCGCCCAACCTGGTGGTGGTCGACGGCGGCAAGCCCCAGGTGAACGCCGCAGCCCGGGCCTTGGCGGACCTTGGCATTGAGGATGTCTACGTGGTGGGCCTGGCCAAACGCCTTGAGGAAGTCTGGCTGCCGGACAGCGACTTCCCCGTGATCCTGCCCAGGACGTCCCAGGGACTCTATCTGCTGCAGCGGATCCGTGACGAAGCCCACCGCTTCGCCATCACCTTCCACCGGCAGAAGCGCGGCAAGGCCATGACCGTCTCGGCGCTGGACGGAGTGCCGGGCCTTGGCGAGTCCAAACGCAAGGCCCTGCTCACCCATTTCGGATCCGTCAAAGGCGTGAAAGCCGCCACCGCGGCTGAGCTCACGGCGGCCAAGGGCATTGGACCATCCCTTGCCAACGCCATCGTGGCCCACTTCAGCGGCGATGACACGGCCGGCGATGCGCTTCGGGCCGTGAATATGGCCACCGGCGAAATCATTGAAACCTAGGTAGGGTAAGGAACGCAGGTTTCCGCCATTGCGGGCGCCTGCCTTCATCTGGACAGAAACGGGGCGGAACGAATGGCAGACTCTACGGCGGAATCCGGGACGGAGCAGGACGGGCTGACGCCGGTCAAGCCCCTCGAAGCGGAACTGCTGGTGGTCACCGGTATGTCAGGGGCGGGACGCAGTACCGCCGCGGACGCACTTGAGGACCATGGCTGGTATGTCGTGGAAAACCTGCCGCCGCAGATGCTCGGCACCCTGGCCGAGATTGTCTCCCACGCTCCGCAGTCCATTCCGCGGCTGGCCGTGGTGATGGATGTCCGCAGCAAAGGCCTCTTTGTCGACGTCCGTGCGGCCCTGGGGGCCCTCGCAGCCAGTGGTGTCAAGTTCCGCGTCCTTTTCCTCGACGCCAAAGACGACGTCCTGGTCCGCCGGTTCGAGCAGGGCCGCAGGCCCCATCCGCTCCAGGAAGGCGGCCGCATCCTCGACGGCATTGCAGCCGAACGGGAGGTGCTCAAGGAACTGCGCGACAGCTCCGACGTCGTACTGGATACCTCGACCTACAACGTCCACGCCCTGGCTACCGCCATCACGGAACTCTTTAGCGAAACCGGCCCGGTGGCACTGCGGCTCAACGTCATGAGCTTTGGCTTCAAGTACGGCCTGCCGGTGGATTCCAACTACGTTGCTGACGTCCGGTTCATCCCGAATCCGCACTGGGTCCCGCAGCTGCGCCCGCATACGGGCCTGGACAAGGACGTCAGCGATTATGTCCTCGAGGCGGAAGGTGTAAAGAACTTCGTGGACCGCTATGTCCTGGCGCTCGAGCCCGTCCTGGACGGCTACCGGCGCGAAAACAAGCACTACGCCACCATCGCCGTCGGCTGTACCGGCGGCAAGCACCGGTCCGTGGCCGTCGCCGTCGAGCTTTCCAAGAAACTGGCACAGTATCCGCGCGTGACCGTGACCACCACGCATCGGGATCTGGGCCGCGAGTAATGGGGATGCTCACCGGGCCCCTCCCGCTCGTACCGGTTTCCAGCGGAACGGCAGCCGGCCAGCAGGACAAAGGCCCCAACGTCGTGGCGCTCGGCGGCGGGCACGGACTGTCCGCTTCGCTCTCGGCGCTGCGGCTGCTCACCTCCGAGCTGACCGCCATTGTTACGGTGGCGGACGACGGCGGGTCTTCAGGGCGTCTACGCGACGAGTACGGCGTCCTCCCGCCCGGAGACCTGCGCATGGCGCTCTCCGCCTTGTGCGATGACACGGACTGGGGACGCACCTGGCGCGACGTGATGCAGCACCGCTTCCGGCCCGGCCAGGGCAGCGGCGGATCGCTGGACGAGCATGCGATGGGCAACCTGCTCATCGTCACCCTTTGGGAGCTGCTGGGCGACACCGTGGCCGGCCTGAAGTGGGCCGGCGCCCTGCTCGGTGCCCGTGGCCAGGTCCTGCCCATGTCCACTGTTCCGCTGACCATTGAAGGTGACATCCGCGTCACTGCGCCTGACGGCACGTTCGCGCTCCAGACAGTCCGCGGGCAGGCGCGGTGCGCCGTTGCCGGCTCGCTCGAGCACGTCCGGCTCCTGCCCGAACAGGCGCCGGCCTGCGTTGACGCCCTGACAGCCATCGAACTGGCTGACTGGGTAATCCTGGGGCCGGGGTCCTGGTACACGTCCGTGCTGCCGCACCTGCTGCTCCCGGAAATGCGTGAAGCCCTGAGTGCCACTGCCGCAAAACGTTGCCTCACCATGAACCTGGCCACGGACACCAAGGAAACCACCGGCATGTCGGCGGCGGACCACCTATACGCACTGCGCCGGTATGCGCCGGACTTCAGCGTCGACGTCGTCCTGGCGGATCCCGCGTCGGTGCCGGACCGGCAGGAGTTCGAGAAAGCCGCCGGGATGATCGGCGCCGAGGTTGTCTTGGGTAAAGTGGGGGCGTCGGGCCGCCGACCCGTCCATGACCCCCTGCGTCTGGCAGCGGCGTACCACGACATTTTCGGGAACAGTTAGGAAGGTGCCATGGCACTGACATCATCGGTCAAGGAAGAACTGTCCCGTCTGGACATCAAGAAATCTTCAGTCCGCAAGGCAGAGGTCTCGGCCATGCTGCGCTTCGCCGGCGGCCTGCACATCATCTCGGGCAGGATCGTGATCGAAGCCGAGGTTGACCTCGCATCGACGGCGCGCAGGCTCCGGGCGGCCATCGCCGAGGTTTACGGCCACCAGAGCGAGATCATCGTCGTCTCCGGCGGCGGACTGCGCCGCGGCAGCCGGTACGTGGTGCGGGTAGTCCGCGACGGCGAGTCCCTGGCCCGGCAGACAGGCCTCCTGGACGGCCGCGGGCGGCCGGTGCGGGGGCTTCCCTCGGCCGTCGTCAACGGCTCGGCCGCCGACGCCGAGGCCGTGTGGCGTGGTGCTTTCCTGGCCCACGGGTCCCTCACGGAACCGGGCCGTTCGTCATCGCTTGAGGTCACCTGCCCGGGTCCCGAGTCGGCGCTTGCCCTCGTTGGTGCCGCCCGCCGTCTTGGCATCCAGGCCAAAGCCCGCGAAGTCAGGGGAGTGGACCGTGTGGTGATCCGCGATGGCGACACCATCGCCGCCCTGCTCATCCGCATGGGCGCCCACGATGCCCTGATGGTCTGGGAAGAACGCAGGATGCGCAAGGAAGTCAGGGCCACGGCCAACCGGCTGGCCAACTTTGACGACGCCAACCTGCGGCGCTCCGCCCAGGCGGCCGTGGCCGCCGGAGCCAGGGTGGACCGGGCACTGGAGATCCTGGGCGACGACGTCCCGGACCACCTCAAATACGCCGGCGAACTCCGGGTGGCCCACAAACAGGCGAGCCTGGACGAGCTGGGGCGCCTGGCAGATCCGGTAATGACCAAAGACGCCATCGCCGGCCGCATCCGCCGGCTCCTGGCTATGGCGGATAAGCGGGCCATCGATTTGGGGATCCCTGGCACTGATGCCAATGTGACGCCTGAGATGCTGGACGAGTAGCGGCGCCCCTAGAATCAGAGCGTTCACCCTGATCTTCCGGATGCCAGTCATCCGGATGCACAATCCGAGAGTTACAACCCGGACAGACCGTCCACGACATTGGAGGATTTTGTGACCGAGTACGTACTGCCAGAACTCAGCTACGACTACGCGGCGCTTGAGCCGCACATTTCGGCGCGCATCATGGAGCTGCACCACAGCAAGCACCACGCTGCCTACGTTGCAGGTGCCAACAACGCCCTTGCCCAGCTGGCAGAGGCGCGCGACAAGCGCGATTTCGCCAACATCAACCGCCTTTCGAAGGACCTCGCGTTCCACACCGGCGGCCACATCAACCACACGGTGTTCTGGAACAACCTGTCACCGGACGGTGGCGACAAGCCTGAGGGCGAGCTGGCGGCTGCCATCGATGACGCCTTCGGTTCCTTCGACGCCTTCCGCGCACAGTTCTCCGCGGCTGCCCTTGGCCTGCAGGGATCGGGCTGGGGCTTCCTGGCCTACGAGCCGATCGGTGGCAACCTGGTCATCGAGCAGCTCTACGACCAGCAGGGCAACGTGGCTCTCGGCACCACGCCGCTGCTGATGCTGGACATGTGGGAGCACGCCTTCTACCTGGACTACGTCAACGTCAAGGCTGACTACGTCAAGGCCTTCTGGAACATTGTCAACTGGGCCGATGTCGCCAAGCGCTTCGATGCTGCACGCACGAACGCCACGGGCCTCATCACCCTGCCGTAGTGACCCGCAGTACATGAGCGTGTAACAAACTTCACATTTCGGCGTGATTTCGGCCGGAATGTGGAAGGTCCGCCCCCGCACTTGCGGGGGCGGACCTACTTAAACGTAAGATGGATCACGGAAGGCGGTCTGCCTTCAGCAATGTGGCTGGTCGCCCTCCGATCTGTTAATCATCTCTGCCCAATGGCGTGCGGGATCTGTTAGTTGGCTTCAATGCCCGCTCAACTAGTTTGTGCTTAATCAAGCACCAAGGAGACTGAACAAGTGACGACCCGTATTGGTATCAACGGCTTCGGCCGCATCGGCCGCAACTACTTCCGCGCAGCCCTCGCACAGGGCGCGGACCTGGAGATCGTTGCCGTCAACGACCTCACCAGCCCTGAGGCACTGGCCCACCTGCTTAAGTACGACTCTGTCGGCGGCCGCCTGAAGGAAACCGTTGAGGTCAAGGACGGCAACATCGTCGTCGACGGCAACGTCATCAAGGTTCTCGCCGAACGCGATCCCGCCAACCTGCCCTGGGGCGAGCTGGGCGTTGACATCGTCATCGAGTCCACCGGCTTCTTCACCAAGGCCGCTGCCGCGCAGAAGCACATTGACGCAGGCGCCAAGAAGGTCCTGATCTCCGCACCTGCCTCCGACGAGGACATCACTATCGTGATGGGCGTCAACGAGGGCCTGTACGACAACGCGGCGCACAACATCATTTCCAACGCGTCCTGCACCACCAACTGCCTGGGCCCGCTGGCCAAGGTCCTCAACGACACCTTCGGCATCGAGCGTGGCCTGATGACCACCATCCACGCCTACACGGCTGACCAGAACCTGCAGGACGGCCCGCACAACGACCTCCGCCGTGCCCGTGCCGCCGCCATCAACATGGTTCCCACCTCCACGGGTGCGGCCAAGGCGATCGGCCTGGTCCTGCCCGAGCTCAAGGGCAAGCTGGACGGCTTCGCCATCCGCGTGCCCGTCCCCACCGGCTCGGCCACCGACCTCACCGTCACGGTCTCCCGCGAGACCACCGTCGAGGAAGTCAACGCGGCGCTGAAGAAGGCTTCGGAGTCCGACGAATTCCAGGGCATCCTGACCTACACGGACGCACCGATCGTGTCCTCGGACATCGTCGGGGACCCGGCGTCGTCGATCTTCGACTCCGGCCTGACCAAGGTCATCGGCAACCAGGTCAAGGTTGTTTCCTGGTATGACAACGAATGGGGCTATTCCAACCGCCTCGTGGACCTCACGGAGCTCGTCGCAGCCAAGCTGGGCTAGGGTTAGACACATGACATTCCACACCCTCAACGAACTGATCGCTGAAGGTGTCCGCGGGCGGTACATTCTTGTCAGAAGTGACCTGAATGTGCCGCTCGACGGCTCTACAGTGACTGACGACGGCCGCATCAAGGCCTCTCTGCCAGTACTGGGAAAGCTCACGGACGCCGGTGCCCGCGTGCTGGTAACAGCCCACCTCGGACGCCCCAAGGGCGCTCCGGAGGAAAAGTACTCCCTCCGGCCTGCCGTAGCGCGGCTCGCCGACCTTGCCGCCTTCAAGGTCTCGCTCGCGCAGGACACCGTGGGCAGCTCCGCTAAGGAACTCGCCGCCTCCCTTCAGGACGGCGAGGTCCTCGTCCTGGAGAACGTGCGCTTCGACGCCCGGGAGACCAGCAAGGACGACGCCGAACGCGGCGCCTTCGCGGATGAACTGGTGGCCCTGACCGGGGCCAACGGCGCCTACGTTGACGACGCCTTTGGTGCCGTGCACCGCAAGCACGCCAGTGTCTACGACGTCGCCACCCGGCTCCCGTCCTACCAGGGCGATCTTGTGCACACCGAGGTGGAGGTCCTGCGGAAGCTGACAGCTGACACGCAGCGGCCCTACGTGGTGGTGCTCGGCGGCTCCAAGGTCTCCGACAAGCTGGCGGTCATCGACAACCTCATCGGCAAGGCCGACACCATCCTGGTGGGCGGCGGCATGCTCTTCACGTTCCTGGCAGCAGAGGGCCACAGCGTGGCCGGCAGCCTCCTGGAAGAAGACCAGATCCCGGTTGTCCAGGACTACCTGAAACGCGCTGCCGGAGCCGGCACCGAATTCATTGTGCCCACCGACGTTGTGGTGGCCGGTAAGTTCGCGTCCGACGCTGACTACGAGACTGTCCCCGCGGACGGCATCGAAGGCAGCAGCTTCGGTGCCCAGGGCATCGGCCTGGACATTGGACCGGACTCTGCAGCCGCTTTTGCGGACCGCATCAAGGGCGCCAAAACGGTGTTCTGGAACGGGCCCATGGGCGTCTTTGAATTCGAAGCATTCTCCGGCGGAACCCGCGCCGTGGCCCAGGCCCTCACCGAGGTCGACGCGTTCACCGTGGTCGGCGGCGGCGACTCCGCTGCCGCCGTGCGGACGCTCGGCTTCGCTGACGACCAGTTCGGTCACATTTCCACCGGCGGCGGCGCCAGCCTGGAGTATCTCGAAGGCAAGGAACTCCCGGGACTCAGCGTCCTGGACCGTTAGGAACCTGGACTGCCAAGTCCTCCGGCCGGCAGGGTGCCCGCGGGCACCCTGCCGGCCGCACACATATCAAGTACTTTTGGAGAACACGTGACTACGTCAACGAACGGCGCTTTTGACCGCACGCCTCTCATTGCAGGCAACTGGAAGATGAACATGGACCATGTCCAGGGCATCACCCTCCTGCAAAAACTGGCCTGGACCCTGTCCGACGCCAAGCACGACTACACCCGGGTTGAGGTGGCCGTCTTCCCGCCATTCACCGACCTCCGCGGCGTACAGACCCTCGTCCAGGGAGATGAACTGGACATAGCCTACGGCGGCCAGGACCTCTCCCAGTTCGACTCGGGCGCCTACACCGGCGACACGTCCGGCCAGTTCCTGAACAAGCTGGGCTGCCGCTACGTCCTGGTGGGGCACAGTGAACGCCGCACCATCCACCAGGAATCCGACGAAGTGCTCAACGCCAAGGTCAAGGCAGCGTTCAAGCACAGTGTCACTCCGGTCCTTTGCGTGGGGGAAGGCCTGGAAATCCGCCAGGCCGGCACGCATGTCGAGCACACGCTGACACAGCTCCGGGCGAACGTCGCCGGTTTGACGGCCGAGCAGGCGGCAGAGCTTGTGGTGGCCTACGAGCCCGTTTGGGCCATCGGCACCGGTGAAGTAGCCGGGCCGGAGGACGCCCAGGAAATGTGCGCCGCCATCCGCGCTGAACTGGCCACGCTCTTCGGCGATGACGTTGCGGCGAAGATCCGTCTGCTCTACGGCGGCTCGGTCAAGGCCAATAATGTCGCCGCGATCCTGAAGGAACGCGACGTCGACGGCGTGTTGGTCGGCGGGGCAAGCCTCGATCCCGCGGAGTTTGCTAATATTGTCAGGTTCGAGAGTCACCTGGTGACGGACTAGTCCGTCACTAAACTCCAGACTCCCGCAATTCCAATCTTCTGAAAGGCCGTCGTGGACGTTCTTCATGTCATTCTGCAGATTCTCCTGGGCATCACCAGCCTTCTGCTGACCCTGCTTATCCTCCTCCACAAGGGCCGGGGTGGCGGGCTGTCGGACATGTTCGGCGGCGGTATGAGTTCCGGCCTCAGCTCCTCCGGCGTGGCCGAGCGGAACCTGAACAGGTTCACGGTCATTCTGGGCGTTACCTGGGGCGTCGTGATCATCGCCCTTGGCCTGGTCATGCGCTTCAGCGGCGCAGGGGACTCATAGCTCCTGCAACTGATCGTCGCCCGGCACTGCCGCGATGGGGATCTCCGAACTAAACTGTGGCTGTTGGATTCCAACAGCCACAGTTTAGTTTAAACAGCGTCGTTTAAGCAGCCAGGAGACCCGATGGTACATAGTGCATCAGCGTTCCGCGGCACCCGGGTGGGTGTCACAGAAGGAGCCGGTCCCAAGAACCAGTCAGAAGCTGCCCCGGGCGAAAGGGTGCCCCGGATCCAGGTTTCCTTTTGGTGCGCCAAGGGGCATGAAACCCAGCTAGTCTTCCTGCGGCTGCCGGATGAGCAGCTTCCCACCGTCTGGGACTGCCGGCGATGCGGGGCTCCGGCATCCAGAGACGGCAAGGAAGCCGACCTGCCCGATCCGCTGGACGAAGGCTTCAAAACCCACCTTGAATACGTTAAAGAGCGGCGCTCCGACCAGGACGCCGACGCTGTCCTGGCCAGAGCGCTGGAAAAACTACGCGCCGGTGGCGTCCTTCCGGACGAGCTGCCGCGGGACCCGTGAGGCCGCGTTTTCATCGATAAGCCACAACGTGCGTGAGGTTCCCCGCGGCCCCGCCGCCGGAACCTGCACCGGGTTGGCGCCCGCCAGCGCCAGGCCCACCGCACCGGCCTTGTCCTCGCCGGCCACCACCATCCAGACCTCGGCAGCAGTGTTTATGGCGGGAAGCGTGAGCGAAATCCGCTGGGGCGGCGGCTTGGGGGAATTGCGCACGCCAACCACTGTCCGCTCCTTCTCCCGGATTCCGCCCTGCTCCGGGAAAAGCGAGGCAATGTGGGCGTCCGGGCCAACGCCCAGCAGCACAACGTCCAGCCGCGGCAGTACTCCCGGTTCGTCCGGACGGTTATCGGACATGTCGGCAGCGTGTTCGGCCCGGGCTGCTTCCCGGAGCCTGCGCGCGTAGTCCTCGGCGGCTTCTTCGGGCGTGTCGAAGTCATCCGAGGAGGCAGGCTGGTTGATCCTTGCAGGATCAACCGGAATGCTCGACAGGAGTGCAGCAAACGCCTGCCTCGTATTCCGGTCGGGATGGTCCGCGGCAACAAAGCGCTCGTCACCCCACCAAAAGTTCACCCTGGACCAGTCCACGGCCGGCGCTGCCGGCGAATCCGCAACAGCCTTCAGCGTTCCGATGCCGACTGTGCCGCCGGTCAGCACCACCGTGGCCTCACCGTGCTTGTCCTGCACATCCACCAGCTTGGTGATCAGGCGGGCCGCAATGGCGGCCATCAGGACGGACGAATCAGGATGGATGCTAACTCTTGGCTCAACGCTCACTGGGTCGGACGCTCCTTAGATTGGTACGTGGCAGTCCAATAGTAATCACTTCGCCGAACACTTCGTCGGGGTCGAGGCGGCGGAGCTCTTCGGCGAGGCAGTCTTTGAGGCTGCGGCGCGGCAGGGAGATGCGCTGGGCGGGCTGTCCGGGCTGGGTCAGTTCGGCGACGGAGAGTCCGGGGCGGAAGAGCTGCACGTCGCCGCTGTGGCGGGTGAGCCTTACGCGGCGGATGCCTGTGCCGGCGGGGTCCGCGACGATGGTCACGGGCGCGTCCAGGGCCAGGGTCAGCCAGGCCGCGAGCAGGATCGTGGACGGGGAGTCGGAGGCGCCTTCCACGGCCACGGCGGTGACGGGTGAGGAGTCCACCTGATCCAGGACCGCCGCGAGCTGGATCCGCCAGTTCGTCAGCCGGGTCCAGGCGAGGTCGGTGTCGCCGGCCTTGTACGTGGCCCGGATGTTCTCCAGCGCCATTTGAGGATCGGCTTCGTTCGCGGAGTCGGTGATCCGGCGGTGCGCGATCCGGCCCACGGAGGTTTCGCAGGCGTTCTCCGGTGCCCCGTGCGGCCACCAGGCCACGATCGGTGCGTCCGGCAGGAGCAGGGCCGCGACCAGGGATTCGCTTTCGTGCGCGAGCTCGCCGTAACCGCGCAGCACGATCACCTCCGAGGCGCCGGCGTCACCGCCGACCCGGATCTGCGCGTCGAGCCGGTTCGGAGCCTCAGAGCCGGCGTCGGCGAGGACGATGATCCGGCAGGGGTGTTCGCGGCTGGCCTCGTTCGCGGCCTCAATCGCTTCTTCCTCGAGCCCGGAGCGGGTCACGACCACCAGGGTCAGGACCCGGCCCAGGGCAATCACGCCGCCCTGCTCACGCAGGGCGGTGATCTTCTTGGAGATCTTCGAGGTGGTGGTGTCCGGCAAATCTACAATCATGGCCTTCTCCAGGTTCGTCCGTCGCGGGCCAGAAGTTCATCCGCCGAGGCAGGGCCCCAGGACCCCGGGGCGTAGGGCTCCGGCTGCTCAGCCAGCCCGGCCCAGTAGTCTTCAAAGGGGTCCAGGATCTTCCAGGACAGCTCCACTTCCGCGTGCCGGGGGAACAGGGGAGGCTCGCCGAGCAGCACATCGAGGATGAGCCGCTCATACGCTTCCGGGGACGATTCGGTGAACGAGTGACCGTAACCGAAGTCCATGGTCACGTCGCGGACTTCCATCTGTGTTCCCGGGACCTTGGACCCGAACCGGATGGTCGCACCCTCGTCGGGCTGGACCCGGATCACCACGGCGTTCTGGCCGAAGTCATCCTCACCATGGTCACGGAAGAGCAGGTTCGGGGCGCGTTTGAACACCACCGCGATCTCCGTCACCCGGCGGCCCAGGCGCTTGCCCGCCCGGAGGTAGAACGGAACACCGGACCAGCGGCGGGTATGGATGTCCACCCGGATCGCCGCGAACGTCTCGGTGGTCGAATCCGCGGGGATGCCGTCTTCCTCCAGGTAGCCCTGGACCTGTTCCCCGCCCTGCCAGCCGCCGGCGAACTGCCCGCGCGCCGAATGCGTGGAGAGGTCGTCCGGGAGCTTGACCGCAGCCAGGACCTTTTCCTTCTCCGCCCGCAGGTCGTCGGCGTTGAAGGAAATGGGCTCCTCCATCGCCGTCAACGCCAGCAGCTGCAGCAGGTGGTTCTGGATGACGTCGCGGGCCGCGCCCACACCGTCGTAATACCCGGCCCGGCCGCCCGTGCCGATATCCTCGGCCATCGTGATCTGGACATGGTCCACATAATTGGCGTTCCAGAGCGGCTCGAACAGCTGGTTCGCGAAACGCAGCGCCAGGATGTTCTGGACCGTCTCCTTGCCCAGGTAATGGTCGATCCGGAACACCGCATCCGGCGGGAACACCGACTCGACAATGTCGTTCAGCTGCCTCGCCGAGTCCAGGTCATGCCCGAACGGCTTCTCGATCACCACCCGCCGCCACTTCTCGCCCTCAGCCTGCGCCAGGCCGTGCTTGGACAGCTGCCGGCAGACCTGCTCAAACGCCTTCGGCGGGATCGAGAGGTAGAACGCATGATTGCCGCGTGTCCCGCGCTGCTCATCGAGCTCAGCGATCGTGTCACCCAACCGCTCAAAGGCATCATCGTCGTCGAACTCGCCCTGGACAAAACGGATACCCTCGGCGAGCTGGTTCCAGACCGCCTCGTCAAACGGCGTCCGCGAGTACGCCTTCACCGAGGCCTTCACCTCGGCGGCGAACTCCTCGTGCTTCCACGGACGGCGGCCGAAACCCACCAACGCGAAACTCGGCGGCAGCAGCCCCCGGTTCGCGAGGTCATACACGGCCGGCATGAGCTTCTTACGGGCAAGATCCCCCGTCACTCCGAAGAGCACCAACGACGACGGACCGGCAATCCGGTTCAGGCGGCGATCGCGGGGATCCCGGAGCGGATTACGCCCTGGTCGTCCGGAACGCGTCGCGGAATTCCTGCCGTTTTCAGTTTCTGGCATGTCTGCTGTTGAGCCTTAGTTTTCGGTGACGGAAGCTGACCGGGCTGCGAGTGCTGCAATGATCTCCTGCAGCTGCGCAACTCCGGCGGCGCGGTCGGTCAGGTGCAGTCGCAGGACAGGGCGGCCATGGCCGGCCAGGACCTGGGCGTCGCCCGCGGCCTGGGCGGAAATCAGTTCCCCGAACGTGAACGGACGGTCCGGGATGGCCAGGTCTTCCGCAGGAGCGGCCGTGACCTGGAGGAACACTCCGATGGCGGGTCCGCCCTTGTGAAACTGCCCGGTGGAGTGGAGGAACCGCGGGCCCCATCCAAACGTGACGGGACGGCCGCTGACGCCGGCAAGCGGGTCGCGGATGCCTTCCAGCTCTGCGAAGGCCAGCCGGTCAAAGTAGGCATGGACGCTGAGGTAGCTGTCGTCGTCGAGCGTTCCAAGGAGGGCGCCGACGGCTTCCTCCGCCGTGGCTGCCCCACGGAGCCAGTCACCGCCGCGGACTTCGATGGCGCCGTCCACGAAGGCGGCAGGGGTCGGTTCGGGCTGGGCATCCAGCAGGCCGCGGGCGGCAACCTTGGCTGCCTCCACGTCCGGCTGGTCATACGGGTTGATGCCCAGGAGGCGTCCGGCCACGGCAGTGGCGAACTCCCACACCATCATCTGGGTGGCCAGGCCACCCGCGATGGCTACCTCATTGTCACCGAGTTCGATGTCGGCATCCGCGGCTACCAGCCGCACCACCAGGACGTCGGGGGCGCCGGAGGTGACCTCCGGCGACGTGGGACCGGCAACCACCGGCAGGACACCGGTACCGAGCTTGCCCGTGGATTCGGCGATGAGCTGTTCGGCCCAGTCCGCGAAGCCCACAATGCCTGAGCCGTCCTCGGCGATGACAATCTTGTTGCGCAGCGGGTTGGTTCCGCCCAGGGCTGTCCCGAGGGCCAGACCGATGTTCTCGGCGGCGTCCTCGTTCAGGATCTCGGCGGCTTCTTCGGCCTCATCCAGGAAGGCCTGGATATCCACACCGGCCAGGCCCGAGGGGACCAGCCCGAATGCGGTGAGGGCCGAGTAGCGGCCGCCCACATTCGGATCGGCGTTGAAGACGGCGCGGTAGCCGGCCTCACGCGATGCCTTATCCAGCGGGGAACCGGGATCGGTGACGATGATGATCCGGCTCTTCGCATCGATGCCGGCCTCGGTGAAGGCGTGCTCGAAGATCCGGCGCTGGGAGTCGGTCTCCAGGGTTGAACCGGACTTGGACGAAACCACAATCGCGGTTTCGGCCAGCCGGTCTGCGAGGGCAGCACGGACCTGGTCGGGGTCGGTGCTGTCCAGCACTGTCAGCTCGACGCCAGCGGTGCCGGCGATGACCTCGGGAGCCAGCGAAGATCCGCCCATGCCGCAAAGCACGATGCGGGTCACGCCGTCAGCCTTGAGGGCATCACGGAGCTCGAGGATGCCGGCCACGAGGGCCTGGGAGACGGTGGGCGCCTCCACCCAACCGAGGCGGACAGCGGACTCGGCCTCGGCGTCGAGACCCCACAGGGTGTGGTCCTTGGCGAAGATCCGGGTGGCGATGCGGTCCGCCACGAGGGCGGGCAGGTGCTGCTCGAGTGCCTGCTGCGCGGCACCGGTGGCGTCGTAGCTGAGAGTGCTCATAGTGGGTTAGGAAGCCTTCCGTGCAGCGGCAAGGGCACCTTCGACGTCGCCCAGGAGTTCCTTCCAGCTGGCCACGAACTTGTCCAGGCCTTCGGATTCGAGGAGGGCGACAACCTCGTTGTAGGAGATGCCCAGCGCGTCCAGCGCGTCCAGCGTGGCGTTGGCCTCGATGTACGTGCCGGAGACGGTGTCGCCGGTGACGACGCCGTGGTCGAACGTGGCATCCAGGGTCTTCTCCGGCATGGTGTTCACGACGCCGGGAGCGGCCAGTTCGGTCACGTACAGGGTGTCCGGGTAGGCCGGGTCCTTGACGCCGGTGGAGGCCCACAGCGGACGCTGGGGGAGCGCGCCGGCTTCAGCCAGAAGTGCCCAGCGCTCGGTGGCGAAGAGCTCCTCGTAGACCTGGTACGCCAGGCGTGCGTTGGCCACGCCTGCCTTGCCCTTGAGTGCCTTGGCCTCGTCGGTGCCGATGGCGTCAAGGCGCTTGTCGATTTCGGAGTCCACGCGGGACACGAAGAACGACGCGACCGAGTGGATCTTGGACAGGTCGTGGCCGTTGTCCTTGGCCTGCTCCAGGCCGGACTGGAAGGCATTGATGACGGCGCGGTAGCGCTCGAGCGAGAAGATCAGGGTCACGTTGACGCTGATGCCCTCGGCCAGCGTCGCGGTGATCGCTTCGAGGCCTTCAAGGGTTGCCGGGATCTTGATGTGGACGTTGTCCTTGTTGACCTTCTTGTACAGGTGCTTGGCTTCGGCAATGGTGCCGGCCGTGTCCCAGGCAAGGCGCGGGTCAACTTCGATGGACACGCGGCCGTCAACGCCGTTGGTGGCTGCTGCCACCGGTGCGAAGAGGTCGCAGGCGTCGGCGACGTCGGTGGTGGTGATTTCGAAGATGGTCTCCTCGACGCTGGCGCCGGCTGCTGCCTGCGCCGCGATAATGGCGTCGTAGTCCGTGCCGGCCGTGATGGCGGCGTGAAAGATGGACGGGTTGGTGGTCACACCAACAACGTTCTTCTCTTCGATCAGCTTCTGCAGCGTGCCGGTCTCAAGGCGGCTGCGGGAAAGGTCATCGAGCCAGATGGATACTCCGGCGTCGGAGAGCTGCTGTGTAGGGGTAGTCATGGTGATATCTCCTAAAATCTGGTTCAGGCCTGCAGGCCAGCGAGGGAGTCCTTGGCAGCGGCGGCGACAGCCACCGCGGTGATGCCGAACTCCTGGAAAAGGCGCTTGTAGTCGGCGGAAGCGCCATAGTGCTCGAGCGAGATGGAACGGCCGGCGTCGCCGACGAATTCCCTCCAGCCCAGGGCCAGCCCTGCCTCGACGGAGACCCGGGCCTTGACGGCAGCGGGGAGCACGGACTCGCGGTAAGCGGCGTCCTGCTTGTTGAACCACTCCACGCACGGCATTGAGACAACGCGGGCAGCGATGCCTTCAGCCTGGAGGGCTTCGCGGGCCTGGACGGCCAGCTGGACCTCGGAGCCGGTGCCGATCAGGATCACGTCGGCGGGGACGGTGGCGCCGTCCTTGGAAGCTTCAGCCAGGACGTAGCCGCCCTTGGCGACGCCGGAAACGGAACCGAACGTGTCGCCGTCGGCTTCGCTTTCACCACGGGCATAGGTGGGGATGTTCTGGCGGGTCAGGACAATGCCGGCAGGGTTCTCGTGGTTCTCCAGCATGGTCTTCCATGCCACCGCGACCTCGTTGGCGTCGCCGGGGCGGACCACGTCCAGGCCCACGATGGCGCGCAGGGAAGCGAGCTGTTCCACCGGCTGGTGGGTGGGGCCGTCTTCGCCCAGGCCGATGGAGTCGTGCGTCCAGACATACAGGGACGGAACACCCATCAGGGCGCCGAGCCGGATGGCGGGCCGCTGGTAGTCGCTGAAGATCAGGAACGTGCCGGAGAACGCGCGGGTCCGCCCGTGCAGGGCGATGCCGTTCACGATCGATGCCGCGGCGTGCTCACGGATACCGAAGTGCAGGACCCGGCCGTAGGGGTTGCCGGTCCAGGTATCGGTCTGCTTCGAGGCGGGCACGAACGACGGCGAGCCCTCGATGGTGGTGTTGTTGGACTCGGCGAGGTCGGCCGAGCCGCCCCAGAGTTCCGGCATGACCGGTCCGAGTGCGTTCAGGACCTTGCCGGACGCGGCGCGGGTGGAGACGTCCTTGCCGGCCGGGAAGACCGGAAGCGCGGCGTCCAGGCCGTCGGGCAGTTCGCGGGCCTCGATGCGCTGCAGGAGTGCAGAGCCTTCGGGGTTGGCGGCCTGCCAGGCGTTGAACGACTCTTCCCATTCCTTCTTGGCAGCGGCGCCGCGGTCCACGACGGAGCGGGCGTGGGCCAGGACTTCCTGGTCAACGTCGAAGGACTTGGCGGGGTCGAAGCCCAGCACGGACTTCAGGCCTGCGACTTCCTCTGCACCCAGTGCGGAACCGTGGATCTTGCCCGTGTTCTGCTTCTTGGGCGCCGGGTAGCCGATGATGGTGCGCAGCGAGATGATGGAGGGCTTGGACGTCTCTGCCTTGGCGGCGAGCAGTGCGGAGTAAAGCTCCTGCACGTCCTCTTTGTATTCGCCGGTCTTGGTCCAGTCGACGCGCTGCGTGTGCCAGCCGTACGCCTCGTAGCGCTTGAGGACATCCTCGGTGAACGAGATGTCGGTGTCGTCCTCGATGGAGATGTGGTTCTCATCGTAGACAACTACAAGGTTGCCCAGTTCCTGGTGGCCGGCCAGCGAGGACGCCTCGGAAGTGACGCCTTCCTGCAGGTCCCCGTCGGAGGCGATAACCCAGATGGTGTGGTCGAAGGGGCTTTCGCCGGCCGCAGCATCGGCGTCAAACAGGCCGCGCATCCGGCGCTGGGAGTAGGCGAACCCGACCGAGGAGGCAAGGCCCTGGCCCAGCGGCCCGGTGGTGATCTCCACACCAGCGGTGTGCTTGTACTCCGGGTGGCCCGGGGTCAGGGAATCCCAGGTGCGAAGTGCCTCAAGGTCCTTCAGTTCCAGGCCGTAGCCCGACAGGAACAGCTGGATGTAAAGGGTCAGCGACGTGTGGCCGGGAGACAGGATGAACCGGTCGCGTCCCAGCCAGTCCGGGTTGCGCGGGTCGTGGCGCATCAGCTTCTGGAAGAGAAGGTAGGCGGCGGGCGCCAGGCTCATGGCCGTGCCCGGGTGGCCGTTACCGACCTTCTCGACGGCATCCGCAGCCAGAACGCGGATAGTGTCCACCGCGCGCTGGTCCAAGCTGGTCCATGACAGTTCTTGCTCTTCCAAATGTGGCACGAAAACCGGGCCCCTCTCTGTGCTGATGGTGGGCGGTACACGGGATCCGTTTCGGGGCACGCTATGGTGCCCGCTGCGGTGTGTACCAGCCGTTCACCATCGAAACGTTGATCTATCATTCAGCAGGGCTATGGGAACGCGTTATCCAACGCTTTTCTGCCGCTTGCTGATCTGGTGACAGCTTAGCTCGATTCCACTCTGCGGTCAGCGCAAATCTCACCTTTTGGACGCAATTTCCCCTTATGTGAATCGCCATTTCGTGAGGTTGAGTTAATCTGCTCGAATCACCCTGCGCACAATCATCAGGGCCTAATCAGGGGGCATCTGTTACAAATGCGCACGGTATGATATTTAGAGGCCGACGCCGGTAGCCGAGCCCTTTCGGGGCGGCGGCAGACCCGGGCCGTTGCCGGGACCTCTTCTGATGACCATTGGTGGGCTGCCTGGCGAACGGCCGCAAGACACAGCTGCACCGCCAGACAGAACTGCCAACCAGAACGGGTGACTGCCACCGTGAGCACAACAGATACGCCGCTTAATGCTTCCCGCACCAGAGGGGGAGCCGGGTTCGCCCGTAAGGCCAAGGCGTATTTCGCCCTCACCAAGCCGCGTGTCATTGAGTTGCTGCTGGTCAGCACCCTGCCCACCATGATCTACGCCGAGCGCGGCTTCCCGCCGATCGGCCTAATCCTGGCCACGCTGGTCGGCGGCGCGTTTGCTGCCGGCAGTGCCGGTGCCTTCAACTGCTACCTTGACCGCGACATCGACAAACTGATGCACCGGACTGAGAACCGTCCGCTCGTCACCGGCGAGGTGACCCCGCGTGAGGCGCTGGTGTTCTCCTGGCTGCTCGGGGCATCCGCCATCGTTATTCTCTGGTTCGGCGCCAACCCGCTGGCCGCGTGGCTCGGGTTGGCCGCAATTTTCTTCTATGTAGTCATCTACACCATCATCCTCAAGCGCCGCACCGCACAGAACATTGTGTGGGGTGGAGCTGCGGGCTGCTTCCCGGTGCTGATTGCATGGGCCGCCGTGACCAATACCGTCGAATGGCCGGCCGTCATCCTGTTTATGGTCATCTTCCTCTGGACGCCGCCGCACTACTGGCCGCTTTCGATGCGTTACGGCGAGGACTACCGCAACGCGAATGTGCCCATGCTTGGGGCAATTGCCGGCGCCAAGGTGGTTTCCGTCCAGGTGGTCCTCTACGCCTGGGCCATGGTGGCCTGCTCGCTGCTGCTGGTCCCCGCCGGTGGCGCGGGCTGGGTCTACACGGCCACCGCAGTGTTGGCGGGTGCATGGTTCCTTTACGAGTCGCACTCCCTCTACAACCGGGCGCAGCGCGAGGACATCTCGGACAAGCGCGCCATGAAGGTCTTCCACGGCTCCATCAGTTACCTGACGCTGCTGTTCATCGCATTGGCCGTGGATCCGTTCGTCGGATCAGCGATCATCGGTTAACAGCACCCCCACCCAACGCTCTCTCACTACTTGTGTGGGTTTTTTACCGACCCTCAATCAGTACCTGCAGCTTTCTTAGCGACCCTCTCTCACCAACGGTGGAGGAGGGTCGCTTCTTTGTCTCCGGGAGGTCGGGGAAGATCCTGCGAAACACCACATGCAGTGAGAGAGGGTCTGCCCACTTCCTGCATTAAGTGAGAAAGGGTCCTTAAATGCGGGGTGCCACGGTTCGTCGGGAACCGTGGCACTCCTGATGGGCAAAAACAGTGGAGGCTACGTGACCGGGCTCGAGCGGGCGAGGTCGGCGGAGTTCGCTGCCGCGCTCATCAGCAACGCGGCGCCGAGCATGTGGGCGCCCACCAGCAACGCGGGGATACCGTTGTAGTACTGGGTGAAGCCGATGACGGCCTGCAGCAGGGTCACGGAAAGCAGCAGCAGGACGGACGTGCGGAACGGGCCCTGGATCCGGCGGACAATGACCAGCACCAGTGCAAACAGTGTGCCGGCCGTGATCACGTACGCCGGAACGGCATGGATGTGGGAGAACAGGTCCCAGTCGAGGCCGTTGCGTGGAGCATCGGCGTCACCGGCGTGGGGACCGGAGCCGGTTACCACTACGCCGAGCATTACGGCGAGGGCGGAGAAAAGCCCGACGGCGGCAGTCACCGGACGCATAACGCCCGGCAACGCGGGGAGCTGGACACCGGCATGGCGGCCCGTCCTGCCATAGGCCCGGTTGACGAGAAGCGTGGCAATCACCACGAGGGCCATGGACACGAGGAAGTGCAGGCCCACCACCCACGGATTGAGGTTGGTCAGCACGGTGATGCCACCGATCACCGCCTGTGCCGGGATGCTGGCCAGCAGGCCCAGCGCCAGCAGGAAGAGGTCCCGGCGCTCCTTGCGAAGGTTCCACAAGTACACCAGCATGGCCAGCGCAACCGCCGCCAGGGCAAACGTCAGGAGCCGGTTGCCGAACTCAATGAAGCCGTGGATCCCCATTTCGGCCGTGTTGACCAAAGAGGTCTCGGTGCAGCGCGGCCAGGTGGGGCAGCCGAGGCCGGATGCAGTCAGCCGCACCGCGCCGCCTGTCACCACCAGCAGCGTCTGGCCAACCAGGGACGCCACCGCGAGGCGGCGGACGCTGTCGTCCACGGTTCGGGGCAGCCTCGCGATAAGGCGGCCGGCGATCTGGGGGAGGCGTGAAGCCGTACTCACGGATATCTCAATTCCACTTGAACCAACGGATGGCTGCTGCTCCGGCAAGAACCGTCCAGAGCAGCAGGATAAGCGCGGCGCCGCCGTTCAGCGAGCCGTGCAGGAAAGCTTCGCGCATGGCCTCGCCGAGTGCGCCGGAGGGCAGGTAGTGGACCGCTCCCTGTGCCAGTGCGGGCAGACGTTCCGCGGGAATAACTATCCCTCCCAGGGCGCCCAGCAGGATCCACAGCAGATTGGTGATGGCGAGGGTTGCCTCGGGCCGGACCGTGCCTGCCACCAGGAGCCCCAGCGCGGTGAACGCCACGGCGCCCAGGGCCAGTAGCGACAGCCCAGGGAGCCAGCCGGAGGCAGGCGGCTGCCAGCCCAACGGAAGCGCCACCAGCGTCACCACTGCCACCTGGAGGCAGAGCACCGCCAGGACTGCCAGCACCTTACCCGCGATGAGGCCTTCGCGGCCCAGGGGTGTGGTGGACAGGAACCGGAGAACCCCGTACCGCCGGTCAAAGCCGGTGGCGATGCCCTGCCCGGTGAAGGCCGTGGACATGGCGCACAATGCCAGGATGCCGGGGACGGCCACATTGATGCGGCTGGCTCCGAAACCGTCCAGGAAGGGAGTGACAGTGAGCCCCACCAGCGCCAGAAGCGGCAGGACGACTGCAAGGATCAGCTGCTCGCCGTTCCGGAGCATGGCCAGTGATTCGTACTTACCCTGCAGCAGGATGCGGCGCAGCAGCGTGGCTGGTGCTCCCTGGGCGGCGGTGGCTGCGGGAGCCGTCATCGGAGGTCCTTTCCCGAGATGTCGAGGAAGACATCTTCCAGGCTTCGTGCCGCCAGGCTCATGGAACCGGGCATCACGCCGTGGGCAGCCCACCAGGCGGTCAACGACGCGAGATCGTGGGGTGTCAATGCACCCGAGGCCACGTAGCTTCCGGCCCGCGTTTCAGAGACGGCGATGGCATCGGGCAGCACGCCGGTGAAATCCAGCCCCGGGGGAGCCTCGAACACCAGGGTGCGGACGTGGTCGGTGCCGGCCTCCATAGCCGGGTCCCGCTGCAGCAGCTGGGAAACTGTCCCCTCGGCGACGTTCCTGCCGGCGTCGATGATGTACACGTAGTCCGCCAGCCGCTGGGCGTCGTCCATCAGGTGTGTTGTCAGGATGATGCCCATCCCGGACGCCCGCAGTTCCGAGATCAGCTCGAAGACCAGTTGCCGGGACTGGGGATCCAGGCCGGCGCTGGGCTCGTCCAGGAAAAGGACTTCCGGATTGCCGATCAGTGCTGCGGCGAGGGCCAGACGCTGCTTCTGCCCACCGGAGAGTCTGCGCACGCTGGTCCTGGCGAAAGTATCAATGCCGAGCCGTTCCACGAGTTCGTCAACGGAGCGGGGCCTCGCGTACATTCCGGCGATGTGCCGGAGGAGCGGGATGGGACGGGCCGACGGCGGTAGGCCGCCGTCCTGGAGCATCACGCCTACGCGGGACCGCAGGTCGGCGCCCGCTCGGCCCGGATCCTGGCCGAGCAGCGAGATGCTGCCGCCGCTGCGCTTCTGCAGGCCCTGGGCGCATTCGATGGTGGTGGTTTTGCCGGCTCCATTGGCGCCCAGGAGGGCCGTGACCTGGCCGCGTTCGGCCATAAGGGATACGCCGTTGACCACCCGGAGCATTTTTCCGTCCAGGCTGGCCAGCGGACCAACATCCTTAATTAACCCGCTGATGGACAGAACCGGGGATTCGGGGGATCGCACCCCAGCATTCTACGTGATGTAGTACTGGCGGCCCCGCAGTGGACCCCGGCCGCAGGTCAGCCTGACCTTACTAGTACGGGGGAGTAAATTACGACATGATTGTGTTGTGTATTCCATGACCAATGCTGCTGCTGTGCCGTTTGCCGGGCACCGAGCGCCGCGTACCGCCGCTGACCGCGGCCACGTGGCCGCTGTGCCGGTGGCGGACTCGGACGAGCGTACCCGGGACCGGGTCCTTGGTGCGGTGCTGGAGCACGGCCCCATCAGTGCGGCGGAACTCGGCGACATGCTCGGTTTCACACCCGCCGCGGTCCGGAGGCATCTTGATCATCTGGCCCGCAGCGGGGATATTGAGGTCAAGCGCGTGGCCAAGGCCGGCGCAGGCGCGGGACGTCCCGCCCGCCGCTACGTCCTGAGTTCGCAGGGCCAGTCCACGCTTGGCAACGATTACCTCGACATCGCTACCTTGGCGCTCAAGCAGCTCCAAGCAGTGGCGGGCGACGACGCCGTCCGCGCGTTCGCCGTCGAACGTTTTGCCGACATGGAACGCCGGTACGCACCGGAGGTCGAGCAGGCCGGACCGGACATCACCGCCAGGGCGCAGGCACTGTCCGCGGCGCTGAGCCGGGATGGCTTCGTGGCGTCGGCCGCGTCGATCGAGGCCAAGGCCCCGCTGCCGGCAGCACTGTCCAGCGTCCAGCTGTGCCAGGGGCATTGCCCCATCCAGCAGCTCGCCGCCCAGTTCCCGGTCTTCTGCGACGTGGAGACCGAAGTGTTCTCCCGTCTCGTCGGCGTCGACGTGCGCCGCCTGTCCACGCTGGCGCGCGGCGGACACGTCTGCACCACCCACATACCCACAGGCCGGCTGGCTGCCGGGGGACCCCAGGTCCCGCAGACAGCCCCCGCCAGCCTGGATGAAGTAACCAACCATCAGCAAGAAAGGCCGTGATGACGGACCAACTATCAGAGAAAGCGGTAGCCGAAGACACTGTGATCTCGGAGATTCTGCAAAAGAATCCCGAGCTCCACGGCATCGGCACGTACGAGTACGGCTGGTCCGACAAGAACGACGTCGGTGCCAACGCCCGCCGCGGTATCAATGAAGAAGTCGTTCGTGACATCTCGGCCAAGAAGAGCGAGCCCCAATGGATGCTCGATCTCCGGCTCAAGGGCCTGAAGTACTTCGACCGCAAGCCCATGCCCACCTGGGGTGCAGACCTCTCCGGCATCGACTTCGACAACATCAAGTACTTCGTGCGGTCCACCGAGAAGCAGGCCACCAGCTGGGAGGACCTGCCCGATGACATTAAGAACACGTACGACAAGCTCGGCATCCCTGAGGCCGAAAAGCAGCGCCTGGTTTCCGGCGTCGCCGCCCAGTACGAGTCCGAGGTTGTCTACCACCAGCTGCGTGAGGACCTTGAAAAGCAGGGCGTCATCTTCCTGGACACCGACACCGCGCTGCGCGAACACCCGGAGATCTTCCAGGAGTACTTCGGCACCATCATTCCCGTGGGCGACAACAAGTTCGCGTCGCTGAACACGGCCGTCTGGTCCGGCGGTTCCTTTGTGTACGTCCCCAAGGGCGTCCACGTGGACATTCCGCTGCAGGCATACTTCCGTATCAACACGGAAAACATGGGCCAGTTCGAGCGCACCCTGATCATCGCCGACGAGGACTCCTACGTCCACTACATCGAAGGCTGCACCGCTCCGATCTACACCTCGGACTCGCTGCACTCCGCCGTAGTGGAAATCATCGTGAAGAAGGGCGCCCGCGTCCGCTACACCACCATCCAGAACTGGTCCACCAACGTGTACAACCTGGTGACCAAGCGTGCCATCTGCGAAGAAGGCGCCACCATGGAATGGGTCGACGGCAACATCGGCTCCAAGGTCACCATGAAGTACCCGGCCGTTTACCTCGTAGGTGAGCACGCCAAGGGCGAGACCCTGTCCATCGCCTTCGCCGGCGCCGGCCAACACCAGGACACCGGCTCGAAGATGGTCCACATCGCGCCGAACACCAAGAGCTCCATCATTTCCAAGTCCGTGGCCCGCGGCGGCGGGCGTGCTGCCTACCGCGGCCTGGTCCAGGTCCGTGAAGGTGCCAAGCACTCGGCGAACACCGTCCGTTGCGACGCGCTGCTGGTGGATACCATCAGCCGTTCTGACACCTACCCGTACATCGACATCCGTGAGGATGACGTGGTGATGGGCCATGAAGCAACTGTTTCCCGGGTCAGCGAAGAGCAGCTCTTCTATCTGATGTCCCGCGGCATGCGCGAAGACGAGGCCATGGCGATGATCGTCCGTGGCTTCATCGAGCCCATCGCCCGCGAACTCCCGATGGAGTACGCACTTGAGCTGAACCGCCTGATTGAACTGCAGATGGAAGGGTCCGTCGGATAACGATGACTGAAATCACTACTGAAAAGGCCCGCATCGGCGCGCCCTCGGCCCAGCCGTTTATTAACGGTTTCACGGAAGAGGGCGAAAGCCTGTCCCCGATCAATTCGGCCACGTCCAAGGCCCCATTGGCCGGCGAAGCGGTCAAGCGCCACTCGCATGGCGGCGGCGTCGGCATTCCGGACAGCTCACGTGCCGGCCGGCTGACCTCGTACAACCTGGCTGATTTCAAGCCGCTCACCGGGCTTGAGGAAGACTGGCGCTTCACCCCCCTCAAGCGCCTTCGTGGCCTGCACAGCGAGGTCCTGTCAGGGGCGGCTCCCACCGTCACCGTCAGCGGCCCGGAGCAGGTCACGGTTGAGACCGTGGCACGCGGCGATAAGCGCATCGGTTCCGCCGGCATCCCGGAGGACCGCGTGTCCGCCAACGCCTGGGAGAACTTCAGCGAAGCCACCGTCCTCACCATCCCGGCCGAGTTTGAAGCAGACACCGAGGTCACCGTCGTGATCGAAGGCACCTCCACGGAGGCAGCCGCCCAGCACCTGGTAATCGTGGCGGAGAAATTCTCCAAGGCCGTTGTGGTCCTGAACCACCAGGGCTCGGCCGTTGTGTCCGAAAACATCGAAATCGTTGTTGAAGACGGCGCCAACCTCACGGTTGTCTCGCTCCAGGAATGGAACGACGACGCCGTCCACGCCTCCTCCCAGCAGGCAAAGATCGGCCGCGACGCCAAGTTCAAGCACATCGTGGTCAGCCTCGGCGGGGACCTGGTCCGGGTCACGCCGTCGACCCGTTTCACCGCCCCCGGCGGTGAAGCGGAAATGTTCGGCCTGTACTTCGCCGACGCCGGCCAGCACCTGGAGCAGCGGCTCTTTGTTGACCACGCGGTGGCGAACTGCACCTCCAACGTGCTCTACAAGGGCGCGTTGCAGGGCCGCAACGCCCACGCTGTGTGGGTAGGCGACGTCCTGATCCGCAAGGAAGCCGAAGGCACCGACAGCTACGAGGCCAACCGCAACCTGCTGCTCACGGACGGCGCCCGCGCCGACTCCGTGCCGAACCTCGAGATCGAAACCGGTCTGATCAAGGGCGCCGGCCACGCCAGCGCCACCGGCCGGCTGGACGACGAGCACCTGTTCTACCTCATGGCCCGCGGCATCCCCGAGGATGTTGCCCGCCGCCTGGTGGTCCGTGGCTTCCTGCACGAGATCATCCAGCAGATCAAGGTACCGGCCCTCGAAGAGCGGCTCACCGAGGCTGTTGAGCGCGAACTCGCCGTGACGAACAACTAGACGGCGCGGAAAACAGATGACTGACCAGCCAAAGGGCGAATTTGTCTGCAAGACAGATGAAATCCAGCTCAAGCAGGCGCTCCGGATCCTGATCGATGACTACCCTGTAGCCATCGTGAAGGACTCCATGGGAGACATCCACGCCATCGGGGACACCTGCTCGCACGCGGACATCTCACTGTCCGAGGGTGAAGTGGAAGGGTGCATGATCGAATGCTGGGGCCACGGCTCCCAGTTCGACCTGCGCAGCGGCGAGCCGCTCCAGCTGCCCGCCTACGATCCCGTCCCGGTGTTCGCCGTCGAGATCGTCGGCGACGAGGTGTACGTGGACTTCACGAACGTGCTCAACGGAGCGGAAGCCCCGAACTTCAGCTAGCAGCATCCCCGGCGCGAGCCGGACACCAAGCAACAGAATCAAACTTCCAGATACAGACCGCACCACCGCCGGAGGGCGCGGTGCAGAGGAGAACAAGACCTATGTCTACTCTTGAGATCAAGGACCTGCACGTCAGCATTGACACGGAGCAGGGCACCAAGGAGATCCTGAAGGGCGTCAGCCTGACCATCAAGACCGGTCAGACCCACGCCATCATGGGCCCCAACGGTTCGGGCAAGTCCACCCTGGCCTCCACCATTGCCGGGCACCCGCGCTACAAGGTCACCCGCGGAACCATCACGCTCGACGGCGAAGATGTCCTCGCGATGACCGTTGACCAGCGTGCCCGCGCCGGCGTCTTCCTGGCCATGCAGTACCCCGTGGAGGTCCCCGGTGTCAGCATGACCAACTTCCTGCGCACCGCCAAGACCGCCATCGACGGCGAAGCACCCAAGCTGCGTACCTGGACCAAGGACGTCAAGGCGGCCATGGCCCAGCTGCGCATCGATGCAGACTTCGCCGAGCGCAACGTCAACGAAGGCTTCTCCGGTGGCGAGAAGAAGCGAGTTGAGATCCTCCAGCTGGAGCTCTTCAAGCCGAAGTTCGCCATCCTGGACGAGACCGACTCGGGCCTGGACGTTGACGCCCTGAAGGTTGTCTCCGAAGGCGTCAACCGTGCACACGAAACGGGCAACATGGGCACGCTGCTCATCACGCACTACACCCGCATCCTGCGCTACATCAAGCCTGACTTCGTCCACGTCTTCGTCGACGGCCAGGTTGTCGAAGAAGGCGGCCCGGAGCTGGCTGACCGCCTCGAAGACGAAGGCTACGACCGGTACGCCACGGGCGCCGGCGCAGCCACCATCGCTGCTGCCGCACAGGCCTAGATAGGACTTGCCATGACCGAAATCAATGCGGCCCGCACGGGCCTCGAAGATGTCGAAGAGGCGCTCAAGGACGTCATCGACCCGGAACTCGGTGTGAACATCGTGGACCTCGGGCTGCTGTACGGCCTGAAGTACTCCGACGACGACGGCGCGCTGCTGATCGACATGACGCTCACCACGGCCGCCTGCCCGCTCACCGATGTCATCGAGGAGCAGGTAGGCAAGTCGCTTGACGGCGTCGTTGACGACTGGCGCCTGAACTGGGTGTGGATGCCGCCGTGGGGTCCGGAGCGGATCACCGATGACGGCAAGGACCAGATGCGGGCCCTCGGCTTCAACATCTAAGTTTTCACCGCTTAAAGCACGACGACGGCCGGTCACCTCCCCCGCGGAGGTAGCCGGCCGTCGTCGTCCTCGATGGAATCAGAGGCTGGGCGCCGAGAAAGTGTCGCACTGGTTGATGTCGCCGGTCTGGTAGCCGGTGTAGAACCATTTCTGCCGCTGTTCGCTGGACCCGTGCGTCCAGGCCTCGGGTGAGACCCGTCCGGTGGCGGCTTCCTGGATCCGGTCATCGCCCACCGCTGACGCTGCGGACAGGGCATCGTTCAGGTCCTGCTGGGTGATCGGTTCCAGGAACGGCTGGCCGTCGGGTCCGGGCTGGGTTGAGGCGTGCTTTACCCAGAGGCCGGCATAGCAGTCGGCCTGGAGTTCCACGCGGACGGCACCGGACTCGGGCCCCTGCGGGTCCTGCTGCGCGCGGTCGATGTACCCCAGCACGTTCTGGATGTGGTGGCCGAATTCGTGCGCCACCACGTACTCCTGCGCCAGGGGACCTCCCGAGGATCCGAAGCGGTCCACGAGATCCTGGAAGAACCCGGGATCGAAGTAGGCGGTGCTGTCAGCCGGGCAGTAGAAGGGGCCCACCGCGCTGGATGCCGTCCCGCACGCGCTGTTGACGGCCTGGTCGAAGATCACGGTCTCCGGCTGCGGGTACTGCACGTTGTATTGCTGGAGATACGCGGGCCAGAACGCGTTCAGGCTGTTCACGGTGCCGGTGATCCGGCAGTCCAGCCGCGCGTCGGCGTCGGCGCCTGTGGTGCAGGCCGGGGCCGTGCCCTGGTTCTGATCCGCCGTGCCAGCCCCGCCGGTCAGGCCTTCGAGCAAGGCGGGGTTGACGCCGAGGAGCACGGCTATCAGCAGGACGATTCCGCCACCGATGCCGCCGCCGACTTTGGCCCCACGGCCCATGCCACGCCGGTCCTGGACCTGGGAAGGGTCCAGCTGCACGTTGTCATTGAAGCTCATGAAGTCACAATAGCCGTTACCGGCACCACCGAAGCGGAGTCCGGCCGGTAAAGTTGGGACGATGCCTTTTCTCGATAGAATCCAGCGCTGGGCCGAAGAACGCCCCCATGACACCGCCGTCGTGGTGGCGGGCCGGCGCCTGCGCTGGGCTGAACTCCGGGACGCCGCCGCCGCCGCCCTTCCAGGGACAGCTGCCGTCACCGTGCTTGCGGAGGCCAACTCCGTCGAGTTCGCCGCAAGGTTCGCCGCAGCCGTTGCCGGCCGGCGGCAATGCGCCGTCCTGGACCCGACCTGGCCGGAGTCCCTGCACCAGGAGATCGTTCAAAGGCTGGCGGAGTCGGCCAAGCCCGGGACGGTTTCCGCAGCGGATGCCTTGGCGGACGGGCCGCCGGACTCGACGTTCCTGATCGGACTCACCTCCGGCACCACGTCAGTGCCCAAGGCGTTTACCCGGTCCAGGCAGTCCTGGCGGCAGTCCTTTGACGCGTCCGTGGCGTTCTTCGGCCTCGCCCAGGACGACGTCACGCTCGCGCCCGGGCCCTTGGCCGCCAGCCTTAACCTCTATGCCCTGGCTGAGTGCCTCTACGCCGGCTCGGAATTCCAGACGCTGGAGAGTTTCGATGTCGGTGATGTCCACGCCGCCATCAGGCACGACGGCGTGACCCGGCTCATCCTCGTGCCCACCATGCTGCGGCTGCTCAGTGAGCGCGGCCTGACCGGCGGCGTGGATGCCTCTGGCATCCGTACCATCATCTGCGCCGGCTCGAAGCTGGACGCACGCACCCTGGAAGCAGCACGGCGCTGGGCGCCGAACGCCACCATGTTCGAGTACTACGGCGCGTCCGAACTGAGCTTTGTCTCCGGTGTGGGGCTGGCGGCGGGGGAGCTCCTGGACGCCGGGGGAACAGGCATCGGACACCCGTTCCCTGGCGTGGACGTCAGAATCCTGGACGATGAGGGTTCCGAACTGCAGGACGGCGAAGCCGGCAATATCTGTGTCCGCAGCGGCATGGTCAGCAACGGCTACCTGTGGGGTGACGACGGCCAGGCGCTGCGCTCCTTCAACGGCTGGTTCACGGTGGGGGACCAGGGCTACCTCGCCGACGGCGAACTGCACATCCTGGGCCGGCGCGCCGACATGATCCTGACCTCGGGAAAGAACGTCTATCCGCACGAAGTGGAACTCGCCCTGGCGTCCGTGCCGGGGGTGGCTGCTGCGGTGGCCGCCGGAATACCCGATGATCTCCGCGGCCAGCGGGTGGTCGCCGGCGTCGTTCCTTCCCATGGCGGCGTCACGGCCACGCAGCTGAAGGCCGGACTCGAAAACATCCTGCCGCGGGACAAGCGGCCCCACCAGTACTTCGCACTCTCCGAACTCCCCACCACGGACCGTGGAAAGGTCAGCCGGAACACTCTCCTCGACTGGATCGGCTCCCAGGACCCCAGGGCGCGGCACCTTGACCGCTGACTTGCGGCCCCATGGCATGCCGCCCGGCGACGTGCTGCCGCCGGACCGGCAGCCCGTGATCATCGCGGCGCGGCGTACCGCGGTCCGGCGCGCGAACGCTGCGCTGAAGGAACTGCGTGCGCACCAGCTTCTCGCACCGGTCCTGGTCAACCTCCTGGAAGACTCCCACGTGCCGGCCGAAGAAGTCACGGATGTGGTAATCGGCAACGCCGTGGGCGGCGGCGGCAACGTGGCCCGCCTGGCCCTGCTCGAGGCGGGCCTGCCGGTCGGTGTGCCGGGACTGACCGTTGACCGCCAGTGCGGGTCAGGCCTGGATGCGATCGTTCTGGCCGCCCGGCTGGTTGCCGCCGGCGGCAACCCCGTCTATCTCGCCGGGGGAGTGGAGAGCATCAGCACGGCTCCGCTGCGGGCACACCGGAACGAGGGCGGCGAGCCTGATTTTTTTGCCCGGGCACAGTTTGTGCCGGACAGCTTCGGCGACCCGGATATGGGGGTTGCCGCCGAGAATGTAGCGGCCCGGTTCACGGTCAGCCGGGAGCGGCAGGATGCCTCCGCGCTGCGCAGCCACCAGCGGGCGCTGGCCGCGGCTAAAGCAGGCTTCTTTGCCGGCGAGATCACCACCCTGGAGACGTCCGCTGGACCCATCAGTGCCGACGACGGCCCCCGCCCCGGCCTGTCCGCCGCCGTTCTCAAGCGGTTCCCGCCCGCCTTTGTGCCAGGGGGCACTGTCACCGCCGGGAACTCATGCTTCGACGCGGACGCCGCTTCCGCCGTCGTCGTTACTTCATTGCAGCGGGCACGGGAACTCGGAGCCACAGACGGGCTCCTGGTGCTGGCCACGGACACTGCCGGTGTGGACCCCGAACTGCTGGGGATCGGCGCAGCGGTTGCCGCTGAGCGGCTCCTACAGGCGAGGGGGCTGTCGGCTGCCAGCGTGGATCTGGTGGAATTCAACGAAGCCTTCGCGGCCCAGACCCTGGCCTGCCTGGACCAGTTGGGCATTGATCCGGACCGGGTCAACCTCGACGGCGGGGCGCTGGCATTGGGCCACGCCTACGGGGCGTCCGGTGCGGTGCTGGTGACCCGGCTTCTCGCCCAGGCCCGCCGTACCGCGAATCATGGATCGTTGGCGCTGGCCCTGATCAGTATTGCCGGCGGCATGGGCACGGCGGCGCTGCTGCGTTATGAGTTGCTGGCCGGAAACCACCTTGACTCCTAAGCCGCACACGAAGGACCAAAATCAGTCTTCCGCGTCGCCCAGCCCGCGGGCAGCCAGCGCTTCGCCGGTCTGGCGGGCAAAGGCCACGGTGGTGATGAAGACGGGCAGTACGAGGGCACGCGGGTTGCGCTCCAGCCCGCGGGCCCGGGCGGAATCCCTGACGTCTGCAAAGGCCCCGGCGATGTACGGGATGCTGCGGAGCATAATGGCGATGGTCAGGGCAAAACGCTCGGGGTCCGCGCCGAAGCGGCGGAACGGCGTGGCCAGCGATACCACGCCGTCAAGGATCCGCTGCATGGGCGTGGTGGCCGTCAGCAGGGACGCCGCCACCACGCAGACCAGGATATTCACGACAATCCGGGCGGCCGTGGGTCCACCCAGCTGCCACCACTGGAACAGGCCGATCACCACCAGTACCAGGGCAACAGGACGGACAGCACTTACGAGCCGCCGGGTTCCGGCGCCGGTCAGGAGAAACAGCACGCCGAGGGCGGCCAGGACCGCGGCGGAGACCAGCCAGTCGACCACCAGGAAGGACACCAGGCCGCAGCCCACCACCAGCAGGAATTTCAGTGCCAGCGGCGTCCGGTGGATGACAGAATTCCCCGGGACGTAGTTGGCCAGCAGGAAGCCGTGCCCCCTCACGGCGCGGCCAGGCCGTTGCTGACCAGCGCCCGGTATGTGTCCACGGCCGCGGCAGGGCCGCCGTCGAACATCACGCGTCCGGCCTCCACCACCAGCACACGGTCCATCTCCAGGGCGAGGTCGAGGTCGTGTGTGGACATCACGATCTGCTGGTCGAGGCCGGACAGGGTGCGGCGCAGGAGTTCACGGTTCCGGAGGTCCAGGAGGGTTGACGGTTCGTCCAGCACCAGCACAGCTGGGTTCACTGCCAGTACAGCGGCGAGGGCCATCAGCTGGCGTTCGCCGCCGGAGAGTTCGTAGATGCTTTGGTCGGCGAGCGGCAGCAGGCCGAGGCGCTCCAGGGCCGCTTCAGCCAGCCTGCGCCGCTCCGCCCCGTTGCGGACCGGGCGGCGGAGCGAAAGCTCCACGTCTTCGCGCCCCGTGGGCATCACCAGCTGCGACAAGGGATCCGTGAAGACGAACCCCACCTGCCTGCGGACCGCACGCACGGCACGGACGCTGTCGGCGCCGTCCACCGACACGGCGCCGGAAGTTGGCTGCACGAGGCCGTTAATCATTCGCAGCAGCGTGGACTTGCCGGACCCGTTGGCTCCGATCACGCCGATGCGCTGTTCGGTCAGCTCAAGCGAGACGTCCTGGAGCAGGAACTTGGGTTCCGGGCGGTTGTCAACGGCGACGGCCACGGATGCCTGCCGGAATGAAATGGGTGCCATGGCGGGACTAGTTGTTGATCCGCTTCACCCGGCGGACCAGGACGTCGGGGAACGCCCGGTGCAGAGCCACGGCGATCACCGCGGCGAGGATGTTCTTAATCACGTCACCGGGGTAGAAGACCAGGTCTGCGAGGAAGGCTTCACCCACTGACGCTTTGGTGTTCAGGGCGATCCCGGCAACGCCGAGCGTGTGCACGATAGCGATGCTGGTGACCATCGCGGACGCGAAGAACCACAGCGCCCGGGCACGTGTTGTCCGCCGGATCACCACGGTGGCGAGCCAGCCTACAACGGCTGCTGCGATGGGGAAAGCAATGATGTAGCCGGCCGACGGTCCGGCCAGGATGCCCAGGCCGCTGCGGCCCTGGCTGAAGATCGGCAGGCCGGCCAGGCCCAGGAGGGTGTATAGGCCGACGGCGGCGAAACCCCGGCCCGGGCCCAGCATCAGTCCGGTGAGCATCACCGCAAGGGTCTGGAAAGTGATGGGGATGCCGAACACGTTCGCCGCGATGCCTGGCACCATGGCAGAGCCGGCCACGAGCGCAGCGAAGACGGCGATCAGGCCCAGGTCGGTGGCGTTCCAGCGGCTCCGGAAGCGGGAAGCGGTGCCGGTGCCGGCGGTGTCAGTCTGGCTCATGGGGTGTTCCTGTCGTGGTTGTACAAGCGAAGCATGGGGTGATCCTGACGATACCGGCCGCCGTCGGGCGCCATTTTGTAGGGGACCTACTAAGCGGGAAGCCCGGGACTGACGGCAGGGCACAAACGCTGAGCCAACGCACGACGGCGGTGCAGCGGTTATGGGGTCAAGCTGTGGCCGGTAGACTTGGAAAGGCCGTTCTGTCGGCCATTCTGCCGGCTGCTTCCAGACATCACCCGTTGAGCTGCGGCGTTTCCCTGTTGTGAAAGGCCTTACCTGCTGTGATTACTGTCCAGGATCTTGAACTGCGCGCCGGCGCCCGGCTCCTCATGGACCAGGTGAGCTTCCGCATCGACAAGGGCGACAAGATCGGCCTCGTCGGCCGTAACGGCGCAGGCAAGACTACCCTGACCCGCGTGCTCGCTGGCGAAGGCCAGCCCGCCGGCGGCAAGGTGACCCGCAGCGGCGAGATCGGCTACCTGCCGCAGGATCCCCGGACCCCGGACATGGAACAGCTGGCCCGCGACCGCATCCTCTCCGCCCGCGGCCTGGACATCGCCGTCAACAACCTCAAGAAGACCCATGAGGACATGGCCAGCGAGGACACCGAGATCCAGCGCAAGGCGATGAACCGCTATGACCGGCTGGAATCCGAATTCCTGGCCGCCGGCGGATACGCGGCCGAGGCCGAGGCCGCCGCGATCTGCTCCAACCTGGCCCTCCCGGACCGGCTGCTGAACCAGCCGCTCAAGACCCTGTCCGGCGGCCAGCGCCGTCGTGTGGAACTCGCCCGGATCCTGTACTCGGACGCCGAAACCATGCTCCTCGATGAGCCCACCAACCACCTCGACGCGGATTCCATCACCTGGCTCCGCGAGTTCCTGAAGAACCACCAGGGCGGCCTGATCGTGATCAGCCACGACACCGAGCTGCTCGAAGCCACCGTCAACAAAGTGTTCCTGCTGGATCCCAACCGCGCCAAGATCGACTTCTACAACATGAACTGGAAGCGCTACCTCCAGCAGCGCGAAACGGACGAGCGCGCCCGCAAGCGTGAGCGCGCCAACGCCGAAAAGAAGGCCCAGGTCCTCATCGACCAGGCCAACAAGATGCGCGCCAAGGCCACCAAAGCTGTCGCAGCGCAGAACATGGCCAAGCGTGCCGAACGTCTCCTGGGCGGCCTCGAAGCCGTCCGCGCGACCGACCGCGTGGCAGCCCTGCGCTTCCCGGATCCGTCACCCTGCGGCAAGACCCCGCTAACCGCGGACGGACTCAGCAAGTCCTACGGCTCACTGGAGATCTTCACCGATGTGGACCTGGCCATCGACCGCGGCTCCAAGGTGGTTATCCTGGGCCTCAACGGCGCCGGCAAGACCACGCTCCTGCGGATGCTTGCCGGCGTCGACAAGCCGGACACCGGCGAGGTCGTGGCGGGCCACGGCCTGAAGGTGGGCTACTACGCCCAGGAGCACGAGACGCTCGATGTGGACCGCACCGTCCTCCAGAACATGCGCTCCTCCGCCCCGGACATGAACGACGCCGAGGTCCGCAACATCCTGGGCTCGTTCCTGTTCTCCGGAGACGACGTCGACAAGCCCGCCGGTGTGCTCTCCGGCGGCGAGAAGACCCGGCTGGCCCTTGCCACCATCGTGGCCTCAAGCGCGAACGTGCTGCTCCTTGACGAGCCCACTAACAACCTCGACCCGGCCAGCCGCGCCGAAATCCTCGGGGCCCTGAGCAACTACACCGGCGCCGTCGTCCTCGTAAGCCACGATGAAGGTGCCGTCGAAGCGCTGAACCCCGAGCGCGTCGTGCTGCTGCCCGACGGCATCGAGGACCACTGGAACGAAGACTACCTGGACCTGATTACGCTGGCTTAGCCTTCTCGGCGTCCGGTCGCCTTCCGCTTAGCGCCGCGCTCGATTTGCCGCGTGCTCGCTCGTTCCTCGCTTGGACGCACGCTACGCAAATCCACCGCGTCGCTGCGCTGGCGGTCCACCCACCGTGGCAGGGCTAGCGGACCGTTAGTTCCTCTGCGTCTGTGATGCGCTGTAGGTCTTCGTAGGTGATGCTGAACATTGAGTTGTGGTCTCCGGCTCCGGCCCAGAGGAGTTTGTGGGCCCTGAGGGAGTTGTCCAGGAGTGTCCTGATCTTTTCCGGGTGGCCTATCGGGGCTACTCCGCCTACTTCCTGGCCTGTGTGGTGCAGGACGAAGGTGGCAGTGGCCCGGCGGATCTTTCCTGTTCCCAGCTGCGCCGCCACGAGCGCCGTGTCTACCTTGGCGGCGCCACTGGCCAGGATCAGGAGCGGGGCGCCGTCGACGTCGAAGATCAGGCTGTTGGTAATGGCCGCGACGTCGCAGCCGAGCGCCTCAGCCGCTGCAGCCGCCGTCGGGACCTTCGTGTCGAAGACCCGCACTGTGTCCTGGACACCACCCGCGGTCAGGGCGCTTTTCACATTCGCCACTGGGGCGGCAACTTCCACACTGCGCATGCGTCAGTAACCCTGCGCGTCCAGGAGGGCGTCTTCCTCTTCCTCGGCGGTCGCCTTCTTGCGTTTGCGGGCAACGGGGGGACGACGGCGGGCTGCCGCGGCGGCGGAATGGACGGTACTGCCCGAATCCGTCCAGCCTTCTTCGCCCTCTGCGGCATCTTCGGCGTCGATCGCGGCGTTCCTGGCTTGCTGCCGCGCGGCGTACCCGAAGCCCACGAACATCAGCACGCCGAAGGCGAACCACTGCAACGAGTAGGAGAGGTGCGTGCCTTCTTCGGTGGCCGGCTTCGGGAACGGGAACGGCATGTCAGCGGGGGCGGGAGATTCAGACGCCAGCTGCCCGTAAGCGCCGGTGAGTACGGGATAGCCCAGTTGCTCCGAGTAGGTGGGGAGATCGATGGATGCGAGCTGGCCGTCGGGGGCGCCGCGGTCCAACTGCGGCTCGCCGTGCTTGAGGCGGACGACGGCGGTCACGGGTCCGGCGGGAGGCGCCGGGATGGAATCGGGACTGCCCGGGTTCTTGTTGCCGATGGGCAGCCAGCCGCGGTCGATCACCACGGTTTCACCGGTCTCCAGCCTGAACGGGACAACCACCTCATACCCGGGCTGCCCGTTCAGTGGACGGTTGCGGACAATCCGCTGGCCGTCGGGATCATACGTGCCCCGGAGTTCCACTTGGGTCCATTCCTTCGACGGGTCCAGGGCGGAGAACTCGTCCCTCGCCTCGTCAAAGGAGATGGGTGTGGCGGAATAGTTGGTGACCACGCGGTTGATCTCCGCGAGGGTCTCTGCGCGACGGTCCATCTGCCAGCGGCCGAGGAAGACGCAGGCAGCGGCAAAGATGGCGGCAAGCAGGAGGTATCCCAGCCACTTGCTGGAAAAGAGGAAGCGGTACATTCAGCCGTCCTGCCCTACCGGCGCCCGGCCGGTGTCCTGCCCCGAATCCAGGACCAGGGTTTCCTTCCATAGCCCGCGGGTCTGGAGGTAATCTTCCAGCCAGTCACGGTGGTCATCGCAGGCAAGCCAGGTCTTGCGGCGTTCCGGCGTATGGATTTTGGGGTTGTTCCAGAGCAATTGCCAGGAAGCTTCCGAGCGGCAGGCCTTGCGGGAGCACATGGCCGCCATAGCAGGCGGGGGACCAGCGGTCCCTGCAGCCAGGTCAAAAATGTTCATGAGGCGCGCCGTTCCTGTCCGTGCGTGGGTTCGTCGTCGTCATCAATGAGCTCGCCCTGGATGACCGCGGACGTGGAGTCGTCCTGTTCCGGCGGCCAATATGGGCTTTCGAGCTCGGCAAGCGGAGCCGAGTCCAGCAGCGAGTCGCTGTGGACCTCCGCCTTATCGCTCCCGTTCGCGATCACCACAGCGATCCAAGGGAGGAAGACTGCGCCGGCCACCATCACGAGCTTGAACCAGCCGTCCACCACAAAGATGAGGATGAGGCAGACCATGCGGATTCCCATGGCCAGCGCGTACTTGATCATGCGCTGGCGCATGTCCTCCGAGTGGGCGGCCGCCGCGTCCGTAATGCTGTGGACACCTGAATCCCCAGAGAACCTTTCGGGATCTCCGGGCACGGACTGTCCAGCATGGTTGTCAAGGGTCACGGCTGATTGATCACGCTCCAAAGGCTTGCCTCAATTCTCTCACCATCGTCAGTGGCGCCCAAACGCGGGCTAAGATCGGAGGCAGCAAAATCACACCCCCTTACAACCGCGGCTGCACATGCCGCAGAATCCCGGAGCGTTTTATGTCTGAAGCAGCTACAGCGGCCCGCAGCGTCCTGATCACCGGTGGAAACCGCGGCATCGGCCTGGCCATCGCGCAGGCTTTTGTGGCCAACGGCGACAAGGTGGCCGTGACTTACCGGAGCGCGTCGGAGCTGCCTGCCGGGATTCTGGGCGTGAAGGCCGATGTGACTGACGAGGCCTCTGTGGATGCTGCCTTCGCCGAGGTGGAAGCTGCCCACGGTCCCGTTGAAGTCCTGGTGGCAAACGCGGGAATCACCAAGGACACCCTCCTGATGCGCATGAGTGAAGATGACTTCACGTCCGTGATCGACACCAACCTCACCGGCGCTTTCCGCGTCATCAAGCGCGCTTCGAAGGGCATGATCCGCATGCGCAAGGGCCGCGTGGTCCTCATTTCCTCGGTCTCCGGCCTCTATGGCGCGCCGGGACAGATCAACTACTCGGCCTCCAAGGCCGGTCTGGTGGGCATTGCCCGGTCCCTGACCCGAGAGCTCGGTTCACGCGGGATCACGGCAAACGTTGTGGCTCCCGGATTCATCAACACCGACATGACGGCAGAACTGCCCGAAGCCACGCAGAAGGGCTACCTTTCCAGCATTCCTGCCGGCCGGTTTGCCGAGGCAACGGAAGTGGCGAACGTGGTCCGTTGGATCTCCAGTGACGAGGCGGCCTACATTTCAGGTGCCGTTATTCCCGTTGACGGCGGCCTTGGCATGGGCCACTGACCACCGAACCCTGGCCAGGCTTCCGCTCAGGCGGCGGCGTCGAAGGCTTCCCTGAGCCAGGCGGCGACCTCGGCGTCGACGTCCCCAGGCGCGCGCAGTTCCAGGTGGTGCATCCACACGCCGTGGGACGGATGGACCACTTCCTTGAATCGGGGTGACTCATCCCGCCGGGAGAGTGCGATGGAGAGAACCGCCGGCACTCCGGTTGTGAGGTGCCGGCGTGGATTCCAGACGTATGCGAAGCCGCGCCTGTTCCGGAAGGCCACCTGGCTGGTGGTGGTGCGCACGGTCGCCGGCACGGCGTTCATGATGGCGTCGTGGACGGCCTGGCAGAGTTGAAGGCCGGCAGGGGAGTTGCTGAAGACCTCGTCCGGTGTGGACGCAGTGCCAGTGCTGCCCGTCATGGGGGGAGCATACGCCGCCGGGACGCTTCGCGGAACTAGCGCGAACCGTCTTCTTTGTGGGGGTCACACAAGCGAATGCGGTGCAGGCGCTGGCATGATGGACTTCAGACTTCAAGCGATTTAGACGTTTCAAACAAAGGAGCCCATATGGGACTGCTGGACAACAAAACCGCCATTGTGACCGGATCCTCACGGGGAATCGGCGCTGAAGTGGCCAAGAACCTCGCTGCCGAGGGCGCCGCCGTCGTAGTTAATTACCGCCAGAAGGCGCCGCGCGCCAACAAGGTGGTTGCGGGAATTGAAGCTGCCGGCGGCCGCGCCACCGCAGTGGGCGCGGACCTCACCACCCAGGAAGGCGTGCAGGCCCTGGCCAGCGCTGCCATGGAGAACTTCGGTTCGCTGGACGTCCTGGTGCTCAACGCTTCCGGCGGCATGGAGTCCGGCATGGCAGACGACTACGCCCTGAAGCTGAACCGCGACGCCCAGGTCAACATGCTCAACGCCGCCGTGCCCCTGATGAAGGAAGGATCACGCGTGGTCTTCGTGACCAGCCACCAGGCCCACTTCATCAATTCCGTGCCCACCATGCCCGAATACGAGCCCGTGGCCCGCAGCAAGCGTGCCGGCGAAGACGCCCTGCGTGAGCTCCTGCCGAACCTGGCTGAGAAGGGCATCTCGCTGGTGGTGGTGTCCGGCGACATGATCGAAGGAACCGTCACGGCGACGCTGCTGGACCGCTCGAATCCGGGCGCCATCGAAGCCCGCCGCGCCGAGGCCGGAAAGCTCTATTCCGTGGAGGAGTTCGCTGAGGTTGTGGCCAGCATGGCGACCGCGGACGTCGAATCCGGCCACACGGAGTACGCCGGCGGCTCCGACTACTTCGGCAAGGGCGCCGAGTAGCGGTTCCGGGCATCCCGCGAGGGCCGTAGTTGCCCGCGCCAAAACCCCATCACCACGACGAGCTCCGGGCAGTACCCCTGCCCGGAGCTTTTGTCTGTCGCGAATCCTCCAGTACCTCGACGGCGTTGTCTATGAGGGCAACGCCGCCTAGGGGTTTATGGATGGCACAGCAACCAGAGGTGACAGGTGGTAGCTATCCGGCAGGTGTTCCGTGCTGGGTGGACACCGAGCAGCCCGACGTGGAGGCCGCCATGCACTTCTACGGCGGAATCTTCGGGTGGGAATTCGAGGACACCGCCCCGTCCGGCGACACCGGCAGGTACGTCATAGCCGCCCTTGACGGCCAGGATGCCGGTGCCATCACGGGCCCCGGAACCGGTGCCGCCACGTGGAACACCTACGTCTCCGTCGACGAAGCAGATGCGGCCGCGCGCCACCTGCTCTCCATCGGCGCAACACTGAAATCGGCCCCTGCCGATGCGGGCTCAGGAGGCGTGCAGGCAGTACTGGCAGATCCCGAAGGCGCCGAGTTCCGCATCTGGCAGGCCTGCGAGCGGCTCGGTGCCCAGGCCGTCAACCTTCCCGGCGGATGGAACTTCAGTGATCTCCACACCACAGACACCGAGGCAGCAGTCGCTTTCTACACGAAGGCCTTCGGCTGGCAGTTCGACAACCTGGACTTCGGAATCATGATCCGCTGCCCCGGATACGGTGATCACCTTGAGGCCACCGTGGACCCCAACATCAGGGCTCGCCAGTCGGGCGACCTCGTGCCCCGCCGCTTCGAGGATGCTGTTGCCTGGCTTGCCTCCGCGGCGCCGGGTGAGCGTCCGCAGTGGCACGTGACGTTTACTGTCGCCGACCGGGACCGTACGGCCGAGGATGCGGAGCGCCTCGGCGCCGTCATCCTGGGGCAGGACGATACCGAGTGGACGCGCACCGTCCTGATCCGGGATCCCGGCGGGGCCGTATTCACCGCGAGGCAGTACACGCCGCCCACGGGCTGAGCGGACCAGGCTGAGCGGACCAGGTTGGTGGACCGGCCGGCGGGACGGGACGGAGCCTGCGGCTCAGACGCCGGCGATGTGGCGGACGGCGTCGAGGTACGGCATGTTGATCGCAGAGTCCGCAACTGCCCGGACCGCAGGCTTGGCATTGAACGCCACTCCCATCCCGGCGGCCCCGAGCATGTCCAGGTCGTTGGCGCCGTCGCCCACGGCAATTGTGTGTTCCATCGCGATTCCTTCTGCGGCCGCCCACTCGCGCAGGTACTTTTCCTTCGCCGCACGGTCGATGACGGCACCGAGCACCTTGCCGGTCAGGGCCCCGTCCACAATCTCAAGTTCGTTCGCCAGCCAGTAGTCCAGGCCCAGATCCTCAGCGATGGGCCCCAGGATCTGGTTGAACCCGCCGGACACCACGGCCACCACGTGGCCTGCAGCCTTGAACGCCGCAACCAGCTCAGCGGCACCTTCGCTCAGCTTCACTTCCGCCCGGACGGAATCGACGACGGCGGCCGGCAGCCCTGCGAGCACGGCAACCCGTGCGTGGAGGCTCTGCGCGAAGTCCAGTTCACCGCGCATCGCCGCTTCGGTGACTGCCGCCACCTCCTCCCGCTTGCCCGCATAGGCCGCCAGGAGCTCGATGACTTCCTGCTGGATCAGCGTCGAATCAACGTCCATGATCAAGAGCTTCCGCGGAGCCGCACGCAGGCCAGCGGGAACGATGGCGGTGTCCAGGCCATCCTGCGCCGCCTCGGCCACCGCCCGGCGGAGCGCCGAAATGCCGGCGTCCGTGCCATCCGCGACGGCGACCTCGGCAGTGTGGACCTCAAACCGGCTGTCCCCGCCCCTTGATTCGGATTGGAGCGTGGCGCCACTGCCGGTCAGGGCCGAGCGCAGCTTGTCGAGCCCGGAGGCAGTCAGTTTTGGGCCATAGCTGACCGCAGTCACGTTCGAAGTCATGGCTGCAATCTTAGCCAGCGGGGGAGAGCCGCCCGAATTGATTGCGCCACGTTGATGGCGAACCCGTGGGCCAGCCAGCAGACGGGCCGTGGCTGGGACTGTGACACGCGTCCCTGTCCACGTTTCAGTTATCAGTCCGTCCCTGTTTTGTCCTAGTGTCTACTCCTATGAGTGATGTTCTTGAATTGGCCGCCGTCAGCGTTGTCCGTGGGTCTAAGACGCTCCTGAACAAGGTGGACTGGCAGGTCAAGGAGGGCGAACGCTGGGTCATCCTGGGACCCAACGGCGCAGGCAAGACCACTCTCCTGCAGATTGCTGCAGCCCGTCTTCACCCCACCAGCGGCATAGCCGGCGTCCTGGAGGAAATCCTCGGCTCCGTGGACGTGTTTGAACTCCGCCCCCGCATCGGACTGTCCTCCGCCGCACTGGCCAACCAGATTCCCGGGCACGAAACGGTCCTCAACGTAGTCGTCACCGCGGCGTACGGCGTGACGGGGCGGTGGCGTGAGGGCTATGAGAGGGCTGACGAACGCCGGGCCTTCCGGTTGCTGAATGACTGGGGCATGGGCCCGTTCCTGAACAGGGCTTTCGCGTCCCTGTCCGAGGGTGAGCGCAAGCGCGTCCAGATTGCCCGTGCCCTGATGACCGACCCGGAACTCCTCCTGCTGGACGAACCTGCCGCCGGCCTGGACCTGGGTGGGCGCGAGGACCTGGTGCACCGCCTCACCGAACTGGCCCGTGATGACGCCGCTCCGGCCATTGTCCTGGTCACCCACCACCTCGAAGAAGTGCCGCCTGGCTTCACCCACGCGATGTTGCTCCGTGAATCCAACGTGGTGGCGGCCGGACCCCTCGAGGGTGTGCTCACGGCGGAGCACCTCAGCAAGACCTTCGGCGTGGAACTCGACGTCACCGTCAACGCCGGCCGCTACACCGCCACCGCCCGCCGCTAGGCCGCGGCGCCGCCAACCGTGGATCTTCTCAGCAGCATCTTTGTGTTTTTTGCCGGCCTGTGGGCCGGCACCATCAACGCCGTTGTAGGCTCCGGCACCCTGGTCACCTTCCCGGTCCTGATCGCCCTCGGAGTCACTCCGGTGGTCGCTTCCATGAGCAACGCCATGGGCCTTGTGGCCGGCACCGCAGCGGGCGCGTGGGGCTACCGCCGCGAGCTCAAGGGCCGCGGCCTGCAGCTGCTGAAGCTCCTCCCGGCGTCGCTGCTGGGCGGCATCACCGGGGCCTGGCTGCTGCTGCACCTGCCGGAGAAGGTCTTCCACTACGTCGCACCGGTCCTCCTGGTCCTTGCCCTGCTGATGGTGGTGTTCCAGCCGCGGCTCCAGGCCTGGGTCCGCAACCGCGAGGAAAACCCCGAGCACGCCATCAAGGACAAGCGCCATGGCATCCTCCTGATCGTGCTGGTGTACCTGGCCGGCGTCTACGGGGGCTACTTCGTGGCCGCCCAGGGCATCCTCCTGGTCGGCATTCTGGGGGTGTTCCTCACCGGCACCATTCAGAACGCCAATGCCATGAAAAACATCCTGGTCCTCGGCGTGAACCTCGTGGCCGCGGTGTCCTACCTGCTCTTCGCCTTTGACCGGATCAACTGGCTGGTGGTGCTCCTGATTGCGGTGAGCTCCACGATCGGCGGCCTCCTAGGCTCCAAAGTGGGGCGGCGGCTGTCCCCGGCTGTGCTGCGGACTGTCATCTTTGCGCTCGGCCTGATGGCGCTGGGCTTTATGATCGCCAACCTGCTGAAATAATCAGCCGGTGACAATCCACTATCTTGAATCCGCCGCGGATCCCCGCGTCTCCGATTACACGCAGCTGACGGACGTTCACCTGCGTAAGCTCCGTGAACCGGCTGAAGGAATGTACATCGCCGAATCCTCACGGGTCCTGCGCCGGGCGTTGGCGGCCGGCCACCGGCCAAGGTCGTTCTTCCTGGCGGAGAAATGGCTGGCTGACCTGCAGGATGTCCTCAGTGCCTACCCCGACGTTCCCGCCTATATTGGCAGCGCTGCCCTGCTTGAAGAGATCACCGGGTTCCACCTCCACCGCGGCGCCATGGCAGCCATGCAACGGCCGGAACCGGTGCCTCTCCACGACTTGCTGGCAGGCGCGCGCCGGGTCGCGGTCCTGGAGGACATCGTGGACCACACCAACGTAGGTGCCATCTTCCGGTCGGCCGCGGCCCTGGACATCGATGCCGTCCTGATTTCTCCGCGCTGCGGCGATCCGCTCTACCGCCGCAGCGTCCGGGTCAGCATGGGAACGGTCTTCCAGGTGCCCTGGGCGCGGCTGGAGTCCTGGCCGCAGGACCTGTCGCTGCTTAGGGAAGCCGGCTTCACCGTGGCCGCATTGGAACTCACCGGGGACGCCGTGGACGTGGACGCGCTTGCCGCACGCAATCCGGACCGGCTGGCCCTGGTGCTCGGCACCGAAGGCGCCGGCATGAGCGCCGAGACGCTTGCCGCCGTCGACCTCGCCGTGAAGATCCCCATGCGCGCCGGTGTGGACTCCCTCAACGTGGCCGCGGCCTCTGCCGTGGCGTTCTGGGAACTCCGGCCACGCGGTTCGCAGGGTCCGCGCTGATCAGCTATTATTAACAGCTGGCTGTCCTGCGCTTTCTGCCTTGCGGCAGTGAAGCAGGCACCAGCCATCCCATTCATACCTGGCAGCTGGCAAAATCCAGTTGTGCGAACAAAGGCCCCATTATGAAGTCTGATATCCACCCGAAGTACGAAGCTGTTGTTTTCAACGACCTGGCTTCCGGCGTCAAGTTCCTGACCAAGTCCACCGTGTCTTCCAAGAAGACCATCGAGTGGGAAGACGGAAACACCTACCCGGTCATTGACGTCGAAATCTCCTCCGAGTCCCACCCGTTCTACACGGGCAAGCAGCGCATCATGGACTCTGCAGGCCGCGTCGAGCGCTTCAACGCTCGCTTCAAGGGCTTCGGCGGCGCGAAGTAATTCACTTCACCCCCCAAGGTTCTTTGGAAAGCCCGCACCGGCAACGGTGCGGGCTTTTTGCGTCTGGGGTTTTGTCGTTTCGGGGAGCCCAGATCGTGGGGCAGGATGGATGTCATGACTGCCTCGCCGTTTGCCGCGGAAGACCGCCCCCGCAGCCACCACGGTGAGTACAAAGTCCCCGGTGGCAAACTTGTGGTGGTGGATTTCGACGTTGTGGACGGTGTCCTCGCCGATGTCTCCCTCAGCGGCGACTTTTTCCTCGAACCCGATGAGTCGCTGCCCGCCATCAACCGGGCGCTGACAGGACTTCCGGAAAGCACTACGGCGGCGGAGCTGTCCGCGGCCGTCACCGCTTCACTGCCTCCCGGCGCCGTCCTGTTCGGCTTTTCGGCCGACGCCGTGGCCGTCACGGTCCGCCGCGCGCTGGCGAAGGCCACGGCCTGGACCGACCACCACTGGAACATCATCGCCCCCACGGTACTGCCCACGCATATCAACGTCGCCCTGGATGAGGTGCTGACCGAAGAGGTGGGCGCCGGCCGTCGCAACCCCACCCTGCGGTTCTGGGACTGGGAAGAACCGTCCGTGGTGATCGGCAGTTTCCAGTCCTTCAGGAACGAGCTGGATCCCGACGGCGTCGCCCGGCATGGCATCACCGTGGTCCGGCGGATCAGCGGCGGCGGAGCCATGTTCATGGAGGCCGGCAACTGCATCACGTACTCCCTGTACCTGCCGCAGACCCTCGTGGACGGGATCAGCTTCGCGGACTCCTACACATTCCTCGACGCCTGGGTGATGGCCGCCCTCGAGAAAATCGGGGTGACCGCGTTTTACGTGCCCCTGAACGACATCGCCACGGACCAGGGCAAGATCGGCGGCGCCGCCCAGAAACGCCTGGCCAACGGGGGCATGCTGCACCACGTCACCATGAGCTACGACATCGACGCCGACAAGATGGTCGAGGTGCTGCGCATCGGTAAGGAGAAGCTCTCGGACAAGGGGACGCGCAGCGCCAAGAAACGGGTTGATCCTCTGCGCCGGCAGACCGGGCTGGCCCGCACGGAGATCATCGCGGCCATGATGGAAGTGTTCAGCGAACGGTACGTCGCCACCTCGTCCGAACTCACTGCCGCCGAGCTCAGTGCCGCCCGGGACCGGGTGACCACCAAGTTCGGCGCCGAGGATTGGCTGCACCGGGTCCCGTAAGAGCCCTTGCCGGGTGATCTACAGAGCCTGTGCCCTGAGCGCCCTCAGAAGGTGGCTCCGCTGCTCCACAATGATCCGGCGCAGCGCCCGCGGCGCGTCAGAGTTGGCCGTCAGCCAGGCATCCGTGCGGAGCACAACGGCGTGCTCCGCAGGCGAGGTCCCCGCCGGCAGATCCTGCGCCACGGGATAGAGCCCCCGGACGATCCGGCTGGCGATTTCAATGCTCCTGTTGTCCCAGACACCGCGGAGGCACTCGAAGTACGGCTCCACATAGGGTTCCAGCAGGGCAGCAGAGGCGGTGGCAAATCCAACGATGGTGGCGCTGAGCAGCTGGTTCGACAGCTCCGTCCCCTCCACGGCAGAGTGCCATGCGGCGGCCTTCACACCAGGCTCCGGACGTGCGGCGAGGGCTGTGGCGTGGCCCGCCCGGCCCGAGGCGGTGGTGCCGCGTTCGAGTTCTGCGTCCAGCTCTTCGGGGGTTGCTTGCCCATTGGCCGCCAGGGCGTGCCAGAAGCTCCAGCGCAGCTCGGCGTCCACGGCCAGGCCGTCCACCACCACCGTGCCGTCCAGAAGGCACCTGAGCCGGGGGAGGAGGGCAGCGTCATGACGGCTGATGGCGGCGAGCGTCCGCGCCCAGGCCAGCTGGTGGTCCGAGCCCGGCGCTGCCTTACCCAGCTGGGCGTCGGCCTCCGCCCGGAAGGCGCCGCGCACCGCGTCGCGTTGGGCCAAGGGGATGTAGCGTTCGACGGCGGTGGCGGCGTTCTCGAGGATGTTCAGCAGCACGCCGACTCCCGTTTCGGACGGGCCGAACGACGTCACGGCCTCCACGTAGCGGGAGGCCGGGCTTTCCCCGTCGCGGGCGGAGTTCCACAGCGCGGTCCAGCAGAGGGCGCGGGCCATCGGATCGGTGATGCGGTCCAGGGATGCCAAAACTGTTTCCTCGGACACCGGGTCCAGCCGGACCTTTGCGTAGGTCAGGTCATCATCGTTGACGAGCAGGAGGGCGGGCCGCGGCTGCCCGGCCAGTTCCGGGACCTCTGTCCGCGCTCCGGCAACGTCCGTTTCGACGCTCCCGGTGCGGACCAGGGCGCCGTCGGCATCGAAGTTGTACGAGCCCACGCGCAGACGGTGCGGCCGCAGTTCCTCCCGTCCGGTAACGGGGTCCACCGCAGCCTGGACGATCGTCACGGCGCCCAGTTCGCCGTCGTGCGTCCCGGTCTCCACGGACAGTGTGGAGATGCCGGAGGTCTGCAGCCAGGCGGCAGCCCAGTCGCCAAGGTCGCGGCCGGAAGCAGCGCTGAGGGCCTTCAGCAGGTCCGCCAGGGTGGTGTTTCCGTAGGCGTGATCGCGGAAGTACTGCCGTGAGCCGGCGATGAAAGCATCGAACCCGACGTACGCCACAAGCTGCTTGAGCACGGACGCACCCTTGGCGTAGGTGATGCCGTCAAAATTCTGTTTGGCGGCCTCGAGGTCCGGAATGTCGGCCACGATCGGGTGGGTGGTGGGCAGCTGGTCCTGGACATAGGCCCAGGCCTTGCGCTTGTTGGCGAAGTTCACCCACGCGGTGTCCCAGTCGGTGGCACGGTCCACGCCGAGGGTGCCCATGTAGTCCGCGAAGGACTCCTTCAGCCACAGGTCGTCCCACCACTGCATCGTGACCAGGTCCCCGAACCACATGTGCGCCATCTCGTGCATCAGAGTGTTCGCCCGGGCCTGGTACTGCGCGTCGGTGGCGCGGGATGTGAACACGTAGCTTTCGGTGAACGTGACCAGCCCCGGGTTTTCCATCGCGCCCAGGTTGTATTCGGGCACAAAGGCCTGGTCGTATTTGCCCCAGGGGTACGGGTAGTCGAACAGCCGGTTGAAGAAGTCCAGCCCGTTTTTGGTCAGGCGGAACATCTCCGCGGCATCGAAGGATTCCGCCATGGAAGCCCGGCAGTACAGCGATAGGGGCACCTCCAGCGGCGTGCCGTCGTCGAGCGTGGTGCTCCAGTGGTCCTCGGCTTTGAAGTAGGGCCCGGCAAGGACTGTGGTGATGTAGGTGGACATGGGGCGTGTGGTGGCGAAGTCCCAGCGACTGGTGTCCGGATCACTGGTCAGCTGCGTGCGGGCCGCTTCCACCCCGTTTGAGGCCACCTCCCAGCCGGACGGTGCCGTGACGTGGAAGGTGTACTCGGCCTTGAGGTCAGGCTGCTCAAAGTTCGCGAACACTCGCCGGGCGTCGGCGGGCTCATACTGCGTGTAGAGGTAGCACTGGCCGTCAGCCGGATCCACAAAGCGGTGCATGCCCTCGCCGGACCGGCTGTACAGCGCAGTGCCGGTAACGGTGACCTGGTTCTCCGCCTGCAGGTTGTCCAGGCGGATCCGGGAACCCTCCACCACGTCGGCCACGGGCAGCGCTTTGCCGTTGAAGAACACGCTGTGGACTTCGTCGGCGATGAAATCCAGAAACGTGGACGCCACCTGCCCCTGGCCCGGTACAGCGGCGGAGAAGTGGATAACGCTGCGGCTCATGTAGCCCGCCACGTCCGGGTCCGCTGCCTGCCGCACATCCAGGGACACGTCGTAACTGTGGGTGCTGATCAGGGCTGACCGTTGAGCGGCTTCATCGCGCTGCAGATTCTCATGTGACACTCAGCTATCTAATCACGGGACCCGGGCGTGCCGGTCACCATCCGGCTGCCGGCCTAGGCCGTCATCAGCAGGGCCGCTGCCAGGCCCAGCAGCGCGATCAGCAGCCAGGCCGCCAGCGCCGCGAGCAGCGCCCTCGCTCCGGTGTGCAGGAGCGTGCGGATCCGCACGGCCGACCCGAGCCCGAAGAGCGCCGCTCCCAGGAGAATGTCCTGCAGCCCCGCACCGGCGTCGAGCCAGCCTTTCGAGAGCCAGTCCGTGGACCGAAGCGCCACCATGGCCACAAACCCCACCACGAACAGGGGCACCAGCGGCGGCAGCGCATGTTGTCCTGACGTGCTCATGCGGTGGTGCACGCCCGCCACGGCCACCACCGGTGCCAGGAGCAGCACTCGGGTGAGCTTAACGACGACGGCGATGCCCAGTGCTGCCGTGCCGGCGGTCTGCGCCGTGGCCACCACCTGGCCGACGTCGTGCACCGACGCACCCGTCCATGCGCCGAAAGCGAGGGGGCTCAACTGCAGGGGATGCATCAGCAGCGGCAGAATGCCGATCGCCAGCGTGCCGCACAGTGTCACCAGCGCCACCGGCAGGACAGTATCCGCATGCCGGATCCGCCGCACGGCCGCCATGGCACCGATGGCGGACGCCCCGCAGATCGAAAAGCCGGTTGCCACCAGCAGCGCGGTCTCACGCGGCAGCCGGAACAGCCGCACCAGCAGGTAGGTGCCGCCGAAACTCAGCAGCACCACGCCTGTTATCAGGACCATGGCCAGCCAGCCGAGGCCCAGGATGTCCATGATGCTCACCTTGAGGCCCAGCAGGACGATGCCGCCCCGCATCAGGTGCTTGCCCGCGAAGTCCAGGCCCGGACGCGCCCGTCCGGCGATCCACACCGCCGTGCCGGGCAGGTTCGCGGCGAGCACGCCCAGCGCAACCGCGACGGTCATGGCGGGCAGGGCCGGCACCACAGCATGTACAGCGAAGGCCACGGCCAGCGCGGGGGTGGCCGTCAGGAGGCCGGGCAGGAGCCTGCCGGAACGTATCGTCGCGTCACGCACGCGGGCCCTCAGGCGGCTGTTCCCGCCGTCTCCGAAGCTCCCGGGATTAGTTGTCTCTGGCACTCACTAACCTTGCCGGATAGGACACGGATTCAACGAACCGCCGTTGCCTCCCTGCAACACGCCACAATGGATCGCGGTAATGATTTCGAAACAAAAAGATGGTTGGCTAAAGGACATGTCAGACCTATTCCAGGATTACTCCGAGGCCGCCGGGCGCACGGGCGCCTACGACGAGATGTTCACTCCCGGCCAGGAAGCACGCGAGTCGTACGGCCAGGTGGCCGATGCCCTTAGCAAGCTCTCCCTCGCCGATGTCTCCGCCCGGGCGGACTCCATGGCACGGACCTTCCTGGACCGCGGCGTGACCTTTGACTTCGCGGGGGAGGAGCGGCCGTTTCCGCTCGACATCGTCCCGCGCGTTATCCCCGCCGATGAGTGGACCGTGCTGGAAAAGGGCGTGGCGCAGCGCGTCCGGGCCCTGGAAGCCTTCCTCAACGACGTCTACGACAAAATGAACGTGGTGGCGGACGGCGTCATCCCGCGCCAGCTCGTCACCACCAGCGCCCACTTCCACCGCCAGGTGCACGGCTTCGAGCCGGCCGGCGGAGTCCGCGTGCACATCTCCGGCATCGATGTGGTGCGCGACGCAGCAGGCACTTTCCGCGTCCTGGAAGACAATGTGCGGGTGCCTTCCGGTGTCAGCTACGTCCTGGAAAACCGGCGGGCCATGGCCAAGGGCCTGCCCGAGGCATTTGGCCAGCAGCTCATCCGGCCGGTTGAAGAGTACCCCCGCCGGCTGCTGTCCGCCCTGCGCAAAACGGCGCCCGCCGGCGTCGACGATCCCACGGTAGTGGTGCTGACCCCCGGCGTCTTTAACAGCGCCTACTTCGAACACACCCTGCTGGCCGGCCTGATGGGCGTGGAGCTTGTCGAGGGCCGCGACCTCATCTGCCGCGGCAACCGCGTCTACATGCGCACCACGGCCGGTGAGCAGCGCGTGGACGTGATCTACAAACGCATCGACGACGAGTTCCTGGACCCCCTGCAGTTCCGCTCGGATTCCATGCTCGGCTGCCCGGGACTCGTCAACGCCGCCCGGGCCGGCGGCGTGACCATCGCCAACGCCGTGGGCAACGGCGTGGCCGACGACAAACTTGTCTACAGCTACGTTCCGGACCTCATCCGCTACTACCTCAGTGAGGAGCCCGTCATCGCGAACGTGGATACGTTCCGGCTGGAGGAGAAGGATTCCAGGGAGTATGTCCTGGACAACCTGGCTGAGCTTGTGGTGAAGCCCGTGGACGGCTCCGGCGGCAAAGGCCTGGTCATCGGGCCGGACGCCTCCAACGACGAACTTGAGGCCCTGCGCAAGCGGGTCGTCGCTGACCCTCGGGGCTGGATCGCCCAGCCGGTCCTGCAGCTTTCCACCGTGCCCACACTCGGCGGGGACAAGTTCGGCCCGCGGCACGTGGACCTGCGCCCCTTTGCCGTCAACGACGGCGACGACGTCTGGGTGCTTCCCGGCGGACTCACCAGGGTGGCGCTCAAGGAAGGCTCCCTCATTGTGAACTCCAGCCAGGGCGGCGGCTCCAAGGACACCTGGGTGCTGGCAGACTCACCCCAGGTGCCGGTGGAAACTGTTCCCCGGCCCACCATTTCCATCCGCGAGCGAGTATCCGTCTGGCCAGTGGAGAGCAACTGGCGCGACCGCCAGTCGGAGCAGCAGCAGTGAGCCGGGCCATCGAACCGGCACAAATGTTCACGGGTTCATCCCCACAGATTTCGGACGCGCAGGAGGTCACCGCGAATGCTTAGCCGTATTGCTGAGTCCCTATTTTGGATCGGACGCTATGTGGAGCGGGCCGACGGCACCGCCCGCATCCTGGACGTGCACCTGGAACGCCTGAACCACCTGCCCATGGACGAACGCCGCAGGGTGGCCCAGGAGCTGCTCGCAGTCATGGGCGCCCGGCCGCAGAGCGAAGACTTCGGCCTGCCCGAACTCCTCCACGCCCTGGCATACGACAAAACCAGCGCAACGTCCATCGCCGGGTCGCTGGGCGCGGCCCGCGAAAACGCACGGCGTGCCCGCGAGACCGTATCCTCGGGCCTCTGGGAAAGCCTCAACACCACCTACTACGGGCTGAGCCAGCACCGCAAGGACGTGGTGGGGACGTACCGCTTCTGCAACTGGACGTTGGAACGGACCGCCATGGTCAGCGGCCTGGCCGACACCACCGTGAGCCATGATGAAAGCTGGCTGTTCCTGGTGTTGGGCCGGTCCCTGGAGCGCGCCGACATGACCGCGCGGATGCTCTCCACCCGGGATGTCCTCTCTGCCGGCATGTCCTGGGTCAACATGCTGCGCTGCGCGGGGGCTTATGAGTCCTTCCTGCGGACCCGCCGGGCCGCCTTCGGGGACCAGCACGCCGCCGAGTTCCTCCTGCTCGACCGGCTGTTCCCGCGGTCCATCGTCTATGCCCTGCGTGACGCCGATGAGTGCCTCGCGAAGCTGGACCCTTCGGCACAGCGCGTGGGCTTCATCAACGACGCCCGCCGGATTGTGGGCCAGGCCCGCACGTTCCTCGAGTTCCACCGGACGGACGATCTGATGTCCGAACTGCCCGAGCACATGGAACGCGTGCAGAAGGCCGTCTCGCAGGCCTCGGACGCCATTTCCCGTAAGTACTTCAATCAGGCAGACGAACTCGCCTGGGTGGGAGAAGTTTCATGACCCGGCTGAGCATCATCCACACCACGGCCTACAAGTACAACAAGCGCGTCACGCTCTCGTACAACGAGGCCCGCATGACGCCGCTGACCGACCCCCAGCAGGTGGTCCTTGAATCCGTGCTCAAGGTCTCGCCGACGCAGGCGGCCGTGAGCAACTACCGGGACTACTGGGGCACGAGGGTCACCGCCTTCGACATGCAGATGCCGCACGACCACCTTGAGGTCGTTTCCAACATCACCGTTGAAGTTCACCGGGCGGAAAAAATCCCGGCTGACGCAGACATCGCCGGCTGGGACGTCCTGGCATCGAAGGAATCGTTGAATACGTTCAGCGACTGGCTGCCGCAGTCCCAGCTGAGCGGTCCCGGTGACGAGGTACTGGGCATCATTCCAGGTGTCGTGGAGGGCAAGAACCCGCACGAGGCCGCCATGGCCATCTTCGAATGGATGCGCGGCGAGATGACCTACATGTCCGGTTCCACCGCGGTCACCACCAACGCCGAGGAAGCGTGGGGACAGCGGCAGGGCGTCTGCCAGGACCTCGCGCACCTCGCCATCGGCGCGCTGCGCAGCTGCGGCATTCCCGCCCGGTACGTCTCCGGATACCTGCACCCGCGGTCGACGGCGGCCATCGGCGAGACAGTCGCCGGCCAGTCACATGCGTGGCTGGAGTTCTGGGACGGCGAGTGGCGCAGCTGGGATCCTACGAACCACAAGCCGGCAGGGGACTACCATGTCACCGTCGCCAGGGGCCGGGACTACCGGGACGTACCACCGCTGAAGGGCATCCTGTCCGGCGGCGGCGGATCGGCGCTCAGCGTGAGCGTGGAAATCACCCGCCTCGCTTAGGCAGTCGGGGGCGTTTCCTCGTCCTGCCCAGGGTCCGGCCAAGGACTACTCCGGGGATGCCTTGGCCGCTCCGCTGAGCTGGGTCCACCAGGTCATGGGTGCGGTGACTTTGAACCGGCGCCCGGTCACTGTTCCCGGGCTCACCCGGACAAAGGTGTCTTTTTTCCCGGCCTGCCATGGGAAGAGGTACAGGGCTGCGGAGTCCAGGATGCCTTCGGTTCCTGTGATGACCTTTGCCGGTCCCTTGACCACCACGCTCCAGGCCAGGCCACTGACGGCATCCACGCCGTCGGCCTCCAACGCCACAGCGGCACCTCCTGAGGCGGCGGCCAGCTTGGTTCCAGCGCCGGTGCGGAACACTAATGTTCCGCCGTCCACCGTGTAGTTGATGGGGAAGATGTCAGGCTGGCCGTCCACCAGGACGGCCAGCCTGCCTACCGAAACCGTCCGCAGCAGGGACCAGCATTCGTGGTGTTCCAGGTTCTGGACCTGGGACGTTGACTCGCCGGAGTTGGACTCTCGGGACGTTGACTCGTTGGACGCTGGGTCGCCGGACAGTGGTTCACCGGACATTGGCTCGCTGCTCATGCCGCCGAGCCTACGCCCAACACCCTGCTCAGGACAGTGCCCGTCCTACCAGGGGCTGGGCTTGTAGTCCTTGAGGAAGACCCCGTACTGGTCCTCGCCGTTTTCGCCCATCACGATCGGATCGTAGACGCGGGCGGCGCCGTCCACCAGGTCCAGGGGCGCGTGGAAGCCCTCTTCCATAAGCCGGACCTTGGTGAAGTGCGGGCGTTCGTCGGTGATCCAGCCGGTGTCCACCGCGGTCATCAGGATCCCGTCGGCGTCCAGCATTTCCTGGGCGCTGGTCCGGGTCATCATGTTCAGGGCCGCTTTGGCCATGTTGGTGTGCGGATGGCCGGGGCCCTTGTAGGCCCGCGAGAACTGGCCTTCCATGGCGGAAACGTTGACGATGTACTTCCGGTGCGCGGTGGAGCGTTTCATGGCATCCCGGAGCCTGCTGACCAGCAGGAACGGGGCCGTGACGTTGCAGAGTTGGACCTCCAGCATTTCCAGGGGGTCAACCTCGTCCACCACCTGGGTCCAGCTGTTGATGCCGGCCAGGTCCGGGACGAGCCCGCCGGCGTCGATTGCTGTACCGGCGGCGATCCGCTCCAGCGAGGCCGAGCCGGTGGAGAGCGCCAGTGAAGTGATGGCGTCGCCGGCCAGCACCGGGTGATCGGTGACACTGCTCGCCAGGGCGAGTGGGTGTTTGTCGTGGGCGTGGCCGAACGTAACCAGTTCTGGTCCGCCGTTGGCGGGCTCCAGCGCGGCGGGCAATGGCTCGTCCTCGGCGTCCACCAGGGGCTTGTAGGCGTTGCCGGACCGGCGCACGGTCTGGGCGGCGTTGTTGATGATGATGTCCAAAGGGCCCGCGGCGTTGAGCGAATCCGTCAGGGCCATCACCTGTGACGGATCGCGCAGGTCGATGCCCACAATCCGGAGCCGGTGCAGCCAGTCGCCGCTGTCTTCCATTGCCGCGAATCGGCGCGCCGCGTCTTTGGGGAACCGGGTGGTGATGGTGGTGTGGGCTCCGTCCCGGAGCAGGCGCAGCGCAATGTACATGCCGATTTTGGCGCGCCCGCCGGTGAGCAGCGCCCGCCGGCCTGTCAGATCCGTGCGGGCATCCCGCTTGCTGTGGCTGAAGGCGGCGCATTCCGGGCAGAGCTGATGATAAAAAGCGTCCACCTGCGTGTAGTGCTTCTTGCAGATGTAGCAGGGGCGGGAACGGATCAGGTGCCCCGCCACCTTGCCTGTCGCCGACGTCTCCAGCTTGTTGCCGCGGGTCTCGTCGTCGATCCGGTCCGGTGCTGCCGTTGCCGTCTGGGCGATGACGGCCCGGTCGGCTTCGGAGATCAGGTCCCGTTTGGTGACGCGGCGGTGACGCTTCACGGCCTTGAACATCTTCCCGGTGGCACGGCGCACCGAGACATAGTCGGGGTGTTCCTCGTCATAGACGTGGATGGTGTTCAAAACCTTGAGGCAGGCCTGGATTTCCTCAGGCGACAGATCGGGGGAGCTCATTGTACCGATTTTACAGCCTGGGGAAGATCCGGCCCGACCGGGTCCAGCTGTCGCTGTCCTGCCGGGCCTGCCCGTCCCTCGCCTAGGAGCGGCGGCCGCCCGGGGCGGCCTGGGATGCCGCCTCCGCATGGACCGCAGCAACCTGTTCCACAGATTCGCGGATTTCTGGATAGTTGGCCGTGGCCGCTTTGATGGCATTGGGTACAAGGTGAAGGTTCCTGGCGGCAAGCGCCCGTTCCGCCTCCCCGGGCTCAGGCACCTGCTGGCCCTTGGCGAGCACGGTGATGCCGGACTCGGTCACCTTGAATCCGCGGGCGCGGTCCAGGTCATGGTCCAGGCCGATCGCGGCGCCAGCCGGCACCTTCACGTTTTTGTCCAGGATGGCCCGGTTGACTACGGCGCCTTCGCCGATGTTCACCTTGTCCATCAGGACCGAGTCGATGACCCTGCTGCCGTTACCCACAAAGACGTCGTTGGACAGGACGGATCCCTCCACCACGCCGCCGGAGATGACCACGCCGCTGGACACAATGGAGTCCAGGGCGGTGCCCACGGTGTCGTTTTCGCCGCGGACGAACTTGGCCGGCGGGGAGATGCTCTGCCGCGTGTAGATGGGCCATTCAGAGTTGTAGAGGTTGAACACCGGCAACGGCGAGATGAGGTCAATGTGGGCGTCGTAGAACGAATCGATGGTGCCGACGTCGCGCCAGTAAGTCCGGTCGCGTTCCGTGGAGCCGGGAATGTCGTTGAGGGTGAAGTCGTAGACTCCGGCCTCACCCTGGCTGACGAAGTAGGGGATGATGTCCCCGCCCATGTCGTGCTTGGTATCGAGCCGTTCGGCGTCGACATGGAGGGCATCCACCAACGCGTCGGCGTCAAAGACGTAGTTGCCCATGGACGCCAGGAACTGGGTGGGATCAGCGGCCAGGCCAGGAGTTGTGGCGGGCTTCTCCACAAATGCGGCGATCTTCTGCGGGTCCTCCTGGTCCACCTCGATTACACCGAACTGGTTGGCCATACTCAACGGCTGGCGCACGGCGGCCACAGTGGCCTTGGCGCCGCTCTGCACATGCTGCTCCACCATCTGGGCGAAGTCCATGCGGTACACGTGGTCCGCACCAACCACGACGACGATGTCGGGGTTGGCGTCATGGATCAGGTTCAGGGACTGGTAGATGGCGTTGGCGCTGCCGAGGAACCAGCTCTTGCCGACGCGCTGCTGCGCCGGCACGGACGCCACGTAATTGCCCAGCTGCGTGGACATCCGCCAGGTCTCGGAAATGTGGCGGTCAAGGCTGTGGGACTTGTACTGGGTCAGGACCACGATCTGCAGGTAGCGTGAATTCACCAGGTTGGACAGCGCAAAGTCGATCAGCCGGTAACTGCCGGCAAAGGGCACTGCAGGTTTCGCCCGGTCTGCCGTCAGTGGCATCAGCCTGTTTCCCTCGCCGCCCGCGAGGACAATGGCCAGGACTCTTTTATTCAACGGCATGGTAGTAGCTCCTGTACGCCTTCGTAACTCCCCAAACAGTCCGGCATGCCCGGACTCCTTCACACTAGAACAGATAGTGCGGAAGGACTACCTTGGGTAACGTGCGAATAGACATTGTGACTAAAGAGTTCCCGCCCGAGATCTACGGAGGCGCCGGAGTCCACGTGGCCGAATTGAGCAGGGTGCTTAGTAAGCATGTTGACCTGCAGGTTCGTGCCTTCGGTGCACCCCGCGACGCCGATTACCACGGTGCCGGGGTGACCTCCTATTCCGTTCCCGAAGACCTGGGCTCCGCCAACGCCGCCGTCCAGACGCTCGGGGTGGACCTGCGGATCGTGCCGGACGTGGCAGGTGCCGATCTGGTCCATTCGCACACGTGGTATGCGAACATGGCCGGCCATCTGGCGTCCCTGCTCCACGGCATCCCGCACGTATTAAGTGCCCACAGCCTGGAGCCGCTGAGGCCGTGGAAGGCCGAGCAGCTTGGCGGCGGCTACGCGTTGTCCTCCTGGGTCGAGAAAACCGCCTACGAGGCGGCAGCAGCGATCATCGCCGTTTCGGAAGGCATGCGCCAGGACATCCTCCGCAGCTACCCCGACGTTGACCCTGCCAAAGTCAGGGTGGTCCACAACGGCATCGACGTCGAACTGTGGCAGCGCGACGAAAACCAGGACGCCATCCGCGCCCTGGGCATTGATCCGGACAAGCCGAGCGTGGTGTTTGTCGGCCGCAACACGCGCCAGAAGGGCGTGCCGTACCTCCTGCGTGCCGCCGCGAAGCTTCCGGCCGATGTGCAGCTCGTGCTGTGCCTTGGCGCGGCGGATACCCCCGAGCTCGCCGCAGAAACTGCACGCCTGATCGAGGAGCTGCAGAGCCAGCGGACCGGCGTCGTCCTGATCGAACGGATGCTGCCGCGGAACGAACTCATCCAGGTCCTCAGCCACGCCACAGCGTTCGCCTGCCCGTCCATCTATGAACCGCTGGGCATCGTCAACCTCGAGGCGATGGCCTGCGGTGCTGCCGTGGTGGCCAGCGCTACGGGCGGCATTCCCGAGGTGGTCCAGCATGGCGAGACGGGTCTGTTGGTGGACCTGGAGCAGGTCACCGACGGTACCGGCACGCCGCTTGATCCGGAGAAGTTCGTGACGGAATTTGCCGCCGCTCTGACCGAGGTGGTGTCCGATCCCGATCGGGCACGTGCCATGGGCCAGGCCGGCCGCCGCCGCGCGGAGGAGCACTTCTCCTGGGACTCCATCACCGAGACCACCCTTGAGGTCTACCGCTCAGTGCTTCCTGGCGGACGGCAGGAACAACAGCATTACTGACCAAGCAGCGAACGACGGCGCCGCCCCCACCGAGGGGACCGGCGCCGTCGTTCGTTCATAACGCTTGATCCAACGCGGGGTCACATAGTGCCCATTCCGGGGTGTCGGAGGGGCCTGAACTGACCTCGCGTTGCTTTATCGGGAGGTAGTTGTGCGCGCCAGTAGCACTTTTTCGTCGACGGGCGCGTTGCCGCTGGCCCGCTGTGCCCTGACGTAGGCGCGGGCCTCGTCCTGCCGGGTCTTCTCGGCACCGGTGGCGATCGATGCGCGCACGTGCTCGTCGCCGTACCCGAAGGCGTCCACCAGGTCCAGGGCGTGGGGCCTGATCTTGACCAGGAGCCGGTTGATGTAGTCACCCACCGTGCGTGCCCGCTGCATGGAGAGCCTGCCGTTCATCAGGTACCAGGACAGGTTCTTTTCGATCAGGGACAGGCCGAACAGGTCGCGCAGCCAGGTCAGGACCCGCTTGGTGCCGGGGTCCGTGACGTCTTCCAGGGCCGCCGTGAACGCCTCCCATTGCAGGAGCTCCGCGTGGGCCTGGGCAGCATCTATCAGCTCGTTCTGGTGCTGGTTGAAGAGGGCCGCCCCTTTTTCGACGGGCAGCTTGCTGGCGCCCTTCAGGGCCGCCCCGACGTCGGCCACCATGGTCTGGACGCGGTCCGCCAGGAGGGCGCGCTGGCCTTCCTCGTCCCGGAGCGCAATGGCAGCCTTCTGGACTGATCCGGTATCGGCGACAAACTGTGCCACCTGCCGCAGGCCGGTGCGATGGATCGCCACGCCCGTTGCCTGAGCCACCACGTAGCGGGCCAGGACGCCAAAATCGACATTCCTGAACTCCTTGGCATAGTCGGCCAGGAGGCGCTTGGCCACAAGCTGGAGCAGGACGGTGTTGTCGCCCTCAAACGTGACATAGACGTCCAGGTCCGCGCGGAGGGAGGCGAAGCGGTTTTCGATCAGGAAGCCCGCCCCGCCGCACGCCTCACGGCATTCCTGCAGGGTGTCCAGTGCGTGCCAGGTGCTCAGCGGCTTCAGGGCTGCGGCGAGGGTCTCCAGGTCCTGCCGGTCCTCATCGGTGTCGTGGGCACCGGAGAACACATCATCGAACTTCTGGAGGAGCTGCTCGTGCGCGAAGCCCGCGGCATACGTGGTGGCCAGCCGGGTAAACAGGCGCCGCTGGTGGCGCTGGTAGTCCAGGAGGACCTCTTCGTCAGTGTGCGATGACGCGTTGAACTGGCGGCGTTCGGTGGCGTAGCGGATGGCTGCTGTCAGGGCGACCTTCGACGCCGCCACGGCGGCGCCGTCCAGGGACACACGGCCCTGGACGAGGGTTCCCAGCATGGTGAAAAAGCGGCGGCCTGGGCTGGCTATCGACGACGTGTAGGTCCCATCCGGTGCCACATCGCCGTAGCGGTTCAGCAGGTTCGTGCGGGGGATGCGGACGTTGTCGAAATGCAGCCGGCCGTTGTCGATCCCGTTGAGGCCGCCCTTGACTCCGTCGTCCTCCCCACCGATCCCGGGCATGAACTCCCTGGTCTGGGGGTCCCGGAGGTCAACGTAGAAGGCATGCACGCCATGGTTGACGCCATTTGTCACGAGCTGGGCGAACACAACAGCGGCGAGGCCATCGATGGCTGCATTGCCGATGTAGTCCTTCCACGCAGCGCGGAACGGTGTGTGGACCACAAATTCCTGGGTTTTGACGTCGTAGGTCGCGGTGGTGGCGATGCTGGCCACATCGGAACCGTGACCGGTCTCCGTCATGGCGAAGCAGCCGGGAATCTCCAGGCTCATGATGCCTGGCAACCAGTCGGTGTGGTGCTGCTGCGTGCCCAGGTGCATCACGGCCGAGCCGAAGAGGCCCCACTGGACACCAGCCTTAATCTGCAGGGACGGGTCGGCGGTGACCAGTTCCTCGAACGCCGCGATGTTGCCGCCGTGGTCATCGGAACCGCCCAGCGCCGACGGGAAGGCCCGGTGTACGGCGCTGTTGTCCACGAGGTACTTCAACTGGCCGAAGGTTCGCGTCCGGTGTTCGGTGTGCGTCAGTCCTTCAATTTTGTGCAGTGCAGGGTCACTGGCCAGCGCGCGGGATTGGCGACGGGAGTCCGCCCATTTGCCCAGGAGTTGCTCGCCGAGGGCGGCAACGTCGACGGCGGGCTGCACAGCCGAGCCATCGTTGGCGCTGGGGCTGGTGGCCGCTGGGCCCGCAGCGGCTGTATTCGTTACGGCGGCGTCCGGGCCGGTGGGGCGGTCCACTACTTCGGTCATGTCAATGTCCTTCGTTGGTTCTGACAGGAGGGTGTGAGGTTCTTGGGGCGGAATCATGCCGCGCTGGCGGGGCTAAGCTCGGGGGCGATCCCCACGCATAACCAGGCCGTGATCTGGCGGGCCATGGCTTCCTGGTCCGGCTTCGCCGCCGAAGCCGGCGTGCTGAGCCATTGCTCACCGGCATTTCGGACCAGGCCGATGGCCGCCGTGGGCCAGTAGCCGATCACCGCTTCCTTGCCTTCGCCGAGGTGGGTCCGCATTGGCGCGGCGATCATCTCAGCGATGGAGTCGAAGAAGTGGCCAAGGGCTCCCGAAATGGCCGCCGATCCCTGGTGGCTTTCCGCATCCACCGGCGCATAGCGGGTGACGAAACTGTAGACATTGGGGCTGGTTTCCGCCATCTGGAGATAGGCAGAAATCATGGCCAGCAGCCCTTCCCGAGGAGTCTGGGCACCCTGCGCCGCTTCGCGGATCTTGCGCTGCATCTGGCTCAGGACAACTTCCCCGACGGCGTGCTGAAGTCCTGCCTTATCGCCGAAATAGCGGTAGAAGACCGACTTTGAGGTGCCGGCGGCCGCTGCAATCTCCTCCATGGAGGCATCGCTGCCCAGCGCGTGGACCGCGCGGCGTGCGGACTTGATGAGCTCCCGGCGTCGTTCCTCCCGGTGGGTCTGCCAGCGGGCCGAACGGCCGTCGGCAATTGCGCCGGTGGCCGGCGCCTGGACTTCTGGGTGGAGGTTGTTCACGATACTCAGCGTATCAGGTACGCTGGGTATCGGTAACCGTCGCAGATCAGAGGAGTCACCCATGTCCGTCAATGGACCGTCCGGCACCGGACCCCACGAATTCGCCAGCCCCACGACTTCCGGCGCGGCGCGTCCAGTCCGCCGGGCCGTAATTGTGGGTGGTAACCGGATCCCGTTTGCCCGGTCCGGCGGGGCCTACACGAAGTCTTCCAACCAGGACATGCTCACTGCCGCACTGGACGGTCTTATCGCCAGGTTTGGCCTCCAAGATGAGCGGATCGGCGAGGTTGCGGCGGGGGCCGTACTCAAGCACTCCCGCGACTTCAACCTCACCCGCGAGGCAGTCCTGGGCTCGGCGTTGTCGGCGGAAACTCCCGCCTACGACCTGCAGCAGGCGTGCGCCACCGGCCTCGAAACGGTTCTGGGCCTGGCCAACAAGATCAAACTGGGCCAGATCGATTCCGCCATCGCCGGTGGTGTCGACTCGGCGTCAGATGCCCCCATTGCTGTCAGTGAAGGCCTCCGCGAGATACTCCTGGACCTCAACCGCGCCAAGACACTGCCCCAGCGCCTGCAGGTACTCAGCCGCCTGCGGCCCAAGGACCTGGCCCCCGATGCTCCGAGTACAGGGGAGCCACGCACCGGCCTGTCCATGGGCGAGCATCAGGCGCTGACCACCGCGCAATGGAACATTTCGCGCGAGGCGCAGGATGAGTTGGCTCTCAACAGCCACCGCAACCTTTCCGCCGCGTATGACGCAGGATTCTTCGATGACCTCCTGACGCCATACCGAGGCCTCGCCAAGGACTCCAACCTGAGGGCGGACACCACTTTGGAGAAGCTGGCTACACTCAAACCCGTCTTCGGGAAGAGCCTCGGCGCCGCGGCCACCATGACGGCGGGAAACTCCACACCGCTGACCGACGGGGCCTCCACGGTCCTGCTCGCATCCGATGACTGGGCTGATGCCCATGACCTTCCGAAGCTCGCCACCGTCGTGGATGGTGAAGCTGCCGCTGTGGACTTCGTCCACGGCAAGGACGGACTCCTTATGGCTCCCGCGTTTGCGGTCCCCAGGCTGCTGGCCCGCAACGGACTGACGCTGGATGACTTCGACTTCTTTGAGATCCACGAAGCCTTCGCCGGGACTGTCCTGAGCACCCTGGCCGCCTGGGAAGATGATGAGTTCGGCCGCACCCGGCTGGGACTTGAAGGTGCCTTCGGCAGCATCGACCGCACCAAGCTGAACGTCAACGGCTCCTCCCTGGCCACGGGCCACCCGTTCGCAGCCACCGGCGGACGCATCGTGGCCTCGCTGGCCAAGATGCTGCAGGCCAAAGGCACCGTCGAGGGAAGGCCTGCGCGCGGACTTATTTCCATCTGCGCTGCCGGCGGCCAGGGCGTCGTCGCGATACTCGAAGCACTCTAGGGGCACCGGATGACGGATAAATACACCACGCTCGTCAACCAGGGCGTAGGCAAGAACATCGCCAAACGGCTGGGCCTGCCCCAGCCTGCCGTGCTGCGCCGCTTCAAGCCGGGCCAGCCCCTGGTCACCGGCCCCGTCCTCGTCCAGGGCAACACCGCTGGTGCCGACGAACTGGCCGCCAAGCTGCTCTCCTGGGACCTGGACGTCCGGCGCCACGCCGTGCCCCGCGAAAAACTTGGCGCGATCATTCTGGTCCTGGATGAGCTGACCCGGCCCGAGGATCTTGAAAAGCCTGTGCTGTCTGCCGCGGCCTCACTGCGTGATCTCGGCCCCAGCGCCCGCGTCATCGCCATCTCCCGGCCGGCCGCCGAAACCGCGTCCCCGGCACAGTCGGCTGCCCGGCAAGGCGTGGATGGCTTCCTGCGGTCGCTTGCCAAGGAACTCCGGGCCGGCGCAACAGCGAACGGCATCGTCCTGGCAGAAGGTGTCCAGAGCACCAGCCCCAGCGCCCTGGCCGCCCTGCGGTTCTTTCTGTCCGGCCGGTCGGCATTCGTGGATGGCCAGTTCCTGACTGTCTCAACCGAGCAGGGCCAGCTGCCCCCGGACTTCGAGAAGCCGCTCGCCGGCAAGGTTGCCGTGGTCACCGGCGCCGCCCGCGGCATCGGGGCAGCTATTGCCCGTACCCTCCACCGGGACGGGGCCACCCTGGTGCTCGTAGACATCCCAGCAGCCGGGGACCATTTGGCCGCCGTCGCCAACGAAGTCCGCGGCACGGCGCTTCAACTGGATATCAGCAGCGCAGACGCCGGCCAGCGGATCATCGACCACGCCGTGCAGCGTCACGGCCGTCTGGACATCGTCATCCACAACGCAGGAATTACCCGGGACAAGCTGCTCGCCAATATGGACCACGGCCGCTGGACCTCCGTCCTGAACATCAACATCGCCGCCCAGCTCAGAATCAACGAAGCGCTCCTTGCTTCCGAGCACTTCCGTAATTCACCACGGATTGTCTCGGTGGCATCCACCAGCGGCATTGCGGGCAACCGCGGCCAGACCAACTACGCGGCGTCCAAGGGCGGCGTAATGGGTATGGTGCGCGCTTCTGCGCCCCTTCTGGCGGCGAACGGCGGGACCATTAACGCGGTGGCGCCCGGATTCATCGAAACTGACATGACAGCACGGATCCCGTTTGCTGTCCGCGAAGTGGGACGACGGCTGAATTCGCTTCAGCAAGGTGGCCAACCGTCCGACGTCGCGGAGGCCATTGCCTTTCTGGCGAGCGACGCCGCCGGGGGCATTAACGGCGACGTGCTGCGGATCTGCGGACAGAACCTGGTGGGGGCATGAGTACTGTCCAGCCGGTCATCCTGGGGGAGATGCCGTCCCTGTCCAAGCTCTACGTCAATGCCGCCGCGCAGACCGCGCGGCGGCGCGTCTTGGGCACGCACAACGGATCAAACCTTCCGGTCACTAGCCACGAAGTGCGCGGGGTAAGGGCCGACGTCGGCAACCTCACCGCCTACCAGCACCTCATCGGACTGACTGCCAGGGACACCCTGCCGGCCGGATACCTCCACGCACTGGCATTCCCGCTGGCCATGAGTGTCATGAACCGCGACGATTTCCCGCTGCCACTCCTGGGCATGGTCCATCTCAGCAACCATGTGGAGCAGAGGTCGCCGGTGCTCTTCACAGAATCCCTGGACATCCAGGCCAGGGTTGAGAACCTCCGGGGCCACCGGGCGGGCACGCAACTTGACGTTGTGGCAGAGATCCGTGGAGCGGATACGCCGGACATCAAATGGACCGGGCGCTCCTCCTACCTGGCCAAGGGTGTGTTCCTCCCCGGCATCGACAAGCCAACGCCCCACAACGGACAGGCCGATTTCACGCCTCCGGACCCCACCGCGATTTGGCATTTGGGGGTCGACACGGGAAGGGCGTATGCCGCCGTTTCAGGCGACTTCAACCCCATCCACCTGAGCGTGCTTTCTGCCAAGGCCCTGGGCATGCGCCGCTCTATCGCGCACGGGATGTACCTTGCCTCGAGGGCCCTCGCGGATGTCGGGCCGGCCAAGGGCGAATCGTTCACGTGGGATGTCACGTTCGAGGCTCCAGTATTCCTTCCTGCCCGCGTTGCCTTGGCTATCACCGCCCTGGATATCACCACGGCACAGACGCCTGGCGAAGGCTGGCAGCGGGCCGAATTTGTGGCGTGGAACCCCCGCTCCGGCCGCCGCTACTTCAGCGGCTCCGTGGCACCGCTCTAGGACGCCGGCCGCACAGCCCTGAGGATACGGTGCAGGCTCAGGAGGATGGATTCGGACGCTGTCACGGCCGAATCCTCCTGGGCCCGCTCCGCAACCGTTGCCATGCCGGCCTCCACCGCTGACTTTGCGGCAGCGAACAGCCGCCGCTGGTCTGCTTCATCCTCGCCGGCGAACGAGGCCAGGAGTTCGCCGGTGGCGGTCATGGCCGCGGCCAGGGGCGCACTGTCGTTGAAAGGCACCGTATAAGGTGCGTCGTCTGTCCAGATGACATCGGACAGGACTTCTGTCATGTCCTGGATGTGGAACGTCACCCGCTCCAGCTCACGAAGATTGCGGTAATCGAGATCCACATCGCGGGGATGGAGCCGCCGGCGCGGATTGGCCCGCCGGCTGGCGTCAGCCTCCTGCACGAGATGGCGGACCGTGCTGGCTGCTCCGGCCAGCTCGGCGGACCGGCGGGACCAGTCCTCATGCTCGGGAGGCCACGTTTCAGTCAAGGCCGTTCCCATGTCAGTCAGTTGCCGCCCGAGGGCCAGCCGGAGTTTGCCCAGGCTGGTGGCCGCCGCGTCGAAGTGCAGGGGAGGAAAGACCAGGAAGTTGACGGCAATGCCCACGGCGACGCCGACGCCCATCTGGATGAGGTAGCCGAAGGAAAAGTCGTCCCGGTTGCTTCCCCCCACCAGCAGGACCAGCAGCGCCGCCGTCGGAATCCAATCGCTGCCCGTGCCGATGCGGGGGAGACCGCCGAGCAGCACGCCGAGTCCCATAACGACCGCAACAGACAGTGGTGACGGATCACCGACACTAACCAGCGCGAAGGCGAGCCCAATACCCAGGGCGAGTCCGACGAGCGCCTGGAGACCCTGCCGGAAGGATCCGGCCACGTTGTGGTACATCGACACCAGGGCGCCGAGCGGCGCGTAGTACGGATACTCGGCAGCAGATCCCGGCATCAGGGGAGCAATGGCGAAAGCGACGCCGGCGGCCAGAGCTGCCTTCGCCGCCAGCTGCAGGCGCTGTACTGTGAATGCCGACGAGAGACCGGCCACCGAATTCCGCAGGATTCGGGTTCCAGCGGAGGGCCGGCCCTGCGGCTGCGTTTGAGTGTCACCCATCAGCCCCACACTAGGTGCAGCCGATTGTTACGACAAGGTAGACGCGGCCCGCCGGACCTCCGCAGCCAGCCGATGAGCTTTGCCCTGGCTGCGTCCGTCCTCGGCCCGCTGCGGGATGTATCCGAAGCCGAGCCCGTACGCGGGATCGGCAAACCCCAGGGCAGCGTTGGCTCCTTCGTGGCCGAAGGCGCGGTGGCTGCCGAAATTCCGCGACACGTGTGGCTTCATAAAGACCACGGCAAAGGCGTTGTCCAGTCCGGACAGGCGGTCCAGGCCCCACACATGCTCCTGGGACATGGCGCTGACAGTCTTAGGGGTCAACAAGGGGTCCCGGCCGTCCACACTGGTGATGGCCGCGGCGTAGAGCCTGGCCAGGCCCTCTGCCGTACCCACACCGCCGGCGGCACTCATCCCCGCGGCGCGGACGGCCCGTTGATTGGGAAGTTCCATGATTGTGCTGGCTGCCGCGTTGCTGTTAAGCCCATCCAGGCTCAGCGGATCCAGCCATGGTTGAAGGGGATCGACGTCGTAGAGGACGTCACGGTAGCGCGGTTCCAGCTCTTCGGGCAGTCCCAGGAAGAAGTCGATGCCGTAGGCCATGCGGATGCGCTGCTCATAGAGGCTCTGCAGGCTGGTTCCCGTGACCCGCCGGCAGAGTTCCTCCATAATGATTCCGATGGTGAGGGCGTGGTATCCGAAGCAACTGCCGGGACGCCATGCGGGGCTCGACGCAGCCAACCTTGCCGCGGCCAGGGAGGTGGTGAATTCGTCCAGGGCGATGCCTCCCTCGACTCCCAGCAGTCCGGCCTGATGGGACAGGGCTTCACGCACCAGCAAGCGGTCCTTGCCATGGCAACCAAACTCGGGCCAGTAGTGCGCCACCGTCCGGTCAAGGTCCAGCCGCCCGTCCTGGACGAGCAGCGAGATCACCAGCGCCGCCACGCCCTTGGAAACTGAATACGCCCCCGTGACGGAATCGGCGGTGATGTGGGGCCCGCCGGACAGGTCCACGATCTTCACGCCGTCCCGGTAGGCCGCCAGTTGGGCGCTGTACTGCGGATCCGCGGCGAGAAGGGCCTCAAACAGATCCAAAACGCCTTCATAACCGGGTGCTGCAAAGCCAAAAGATTTCTGCATGGGGCTGGCCTAACCGGTTAGCAAGCGCTTTCCCGATCCTAAACCGCTCCATGGCCGGGGGAAACTTCTTCGCCGGGGCGCACCGGCCCCGGGGGAGTGCCGTCACCGAACGGCCGGCCGCCCAGCGGTTCCCTGCCATGGGGCTCCAGCCAGCCCGCCGGATCAGGACCCTGCGGCACCATCCGGGTGGGATTGATGTCCTCGTGGACGATGTAATAGTGCTGTTTGATCTGGACAAAATCGATCGTGTCTCCGAAACCGGGAGTCTGGAAAAGATCCCGCGCGTAGCCCCACAGGGCCGGCAGTTCGGTCAGCTTCTGCCGGTTGCACTTGAAATGCCCGTGGTAGACGGCATCGAACCTGGCCAAGGTGGTGAACAGGCGGACATCCGCCTCCGTGATGGTGTCACCCACGAGGTACCGCTGTCCGGTGAGGCGTTCCTCGAGCCAGTCGAGCGCGGCCCACAGCCTGGTGTAGGCCGAGTCGTAGGCATCCTGGGAGCCCGCAAAGCCGCAGCGGTAGACGCCGTTGTTGACCTCGGTGAAGACGCGCTTATTGACGGAGTCAATTTCGGCGCGGAAGTGTTCCGGGTAAAGGTCAGGCGCTCCGACCCGGTGGAAACGGGTCCATTCGGTGGCAAAGTCCAGGGTGATCTGAGGGAAGTTGTTGGTGACCACCGCGCCGCTGGCAATATCAACGACCGCTGGCACCGTGATGCCGCGCGGGTAATCCGGGAAGCGCCGGAAATAGGCGCTCTGGATGTGCTCGATGCCAAGCACAGGGTCCACACCGCCCGGATCGAGGTCAAAAGTCCACGACCGGGCATCGTGGGTAGGGCCGGGCTGGCCAAGCGAGATGGAGTCCTCCAGGCCGAGGAGCCTACGCACAATCACGGCCCGGTTCGCCCAGGGGCATGCCCGCGCCGCAATCAGCCGGTACCGGCCAGCTTCCACTGGCCACCCCGGCTCGCTGTTGACGCCGGGGCGGCCGTCGTGGGTGATCCGGTCCTCAATGTAATTCGTGTCCCGGTTGAACTCGGCACCGCCTGTCACATAGGCGCCCAGGGTGCTGTGTTCGGTGCTGGTGTCCGTGCTGTCGGCAGCGGTGGCATTCGTGGCCTGTGGCCCGCTCGAAGATTCCTGGCTCATGCGGACCAGCCTAGGCTCCGGCGGTCAGGATTGCCGAGATGGGCTGCCAGGCGACCAGCCAGGAGCCGGCAATAACGGCGAAAAAGAGCGCGATCCAGATGCCGGAGGGTATGGACGTTGCGCGGTATAGGATATACGCGTCGGAACTGGCCAGCCTGTCACGGCGCCGCAGGTGCACATTGGTGAGCTTCGCGAGATCCCGGACGGCGGCCACAAGCAGGGCCACGCCAAGCACGACTGCAACATGGCCGGTGAAGCTGCTGGGCACAACCAGGACCAGCACGCCGCCGCCTGCGACGGCAAGGCCTGTGATCAGCAGCCCCGCGAAGTTCCTGATGAACACGAGCGAAACCAGGAGTACAAGGGTGCCTGTGGCCAAGACGGCCGGACCCCAGCCGGCAAAACCGCAGGTGACCAGGGCAGCGCCGGTCAGGGCAGGTACAGGATAGCCCCAGAATCCAGACCAGACGGCGGCGGCCTTGCCCCGGCTGTAACTGGTGGTTGTGCCTGAGTGGTCCAACCGGAGCCGGATCCCGCTCAGTCTTTGGCCGCTCATGACGGCGGCGAAAGCATGGCCGAGTTCGTGCGTGGCGGTGGCCAGGAGCCCAAAGTACTTCCAGGTGGCACGGGGGATGGACAATGCAGTTGCAAGCGCCAGCACCACAGCCAATTCGGCCACCGTGACTTGGGGGATGGCGGCGCGGCTGAAGGCTTCAACGATCCGTTGCCACAATTGCTCGGGAATCAAGGTCGTTTCCCGCCGGGCCGGGAGTAGTGATTGTCAGCCATAGCCCTCTACGGTACTAGAGGGATGGTTCACCACTGTCCTGCCGCCCTGCCGCCTTGGGGCGCTCAACGAATCGAGGAATGCCGTGACCACTTTGAAGGAACGCCTGCACGCTGATGTTGTGGTGCACATGAAGGAGCGGAACAAAACCGCCCTGACAACGGTGCGTAATGTCCTGGGCGAGATCGAAACACGGGAGAAGTCGGGAAAGACGCCCATTGTCCTGGACGACGCCCAGGTGACCTCGTTGTTGCAGAAAGAGGCTGCAAAGCGACGTGACACCGCAAGGATCTATATGGAAGCCGGAGAATCCGAGCGGGCCGCGGCCGAGATCGCCGAGGCCGAAATCATAGAAGCGTACTTGCCGCAGCCGCTGACAACAGCCGAAGTCGAGGCGATTGTTGACGAGACCATTGGCAGGCTGCGGAACGAAGGCGTAGAGCCCGGAATGCGTCAGCTGGGCGCCGTGATGAAGCCTGTCACGGCCAAAGTCGCCGGACGCTACGACGGCAAGGCGGTCAGCGAGATCGTCCGCAGCCGTCTCGCCTGAGCCAGTTAACAGGAAAGGCACGCCTACTAAACGTGGGCGTGCCTTAACTTCCTGCTGGCGGAACTCGGCCGCCACGGAAGAGTTTCCGGGTTTCTTTGAATCAGCCTTCGCAGTCAGTGCAGTAGCTGTGTCCGTCTTTCTGCCGCGCAATCTGGGAGCGGTGCCGGACCAGGAAGCAGGAGTAGCACGTGAACTCGTCCTCAGCCTGCGGGATAACCTGCACGACCAGTTCCTCGGCAACGAATTCGCCTCCCGGAACGCCGGCGCCATCCAGCCCGTCGGCCTCATCGAGCTCGAGGACGACGCTGCGGGCGTCCGGAGCATTGGCGGACTGCAGTGCCTCGAGTGAGTTGTCCTGCGACTCCTTGACGTCGGAGCGAAGTTCGTCGTAATCGGTTGCCACTTAGGTGTATCTCTTTTCTTTGGTTCGTCTGTCGCGTATGCAACGTACAGCATCCGGCGGGTATTCCCCAATAGCCTGGCAAGAAAATTTCTTTGCGGCGCCAATATTTCCGTGCGGACACCCGCTGGGATCGGTGTCGGGTGACATTGGGCACCATGGTGCCCGGGGCTGAAAGCCAGCGCACGGCGGCCCAGCCGCGAGACCTAGTCAAGTTCCTCAGCCAAGGCCGTGGTCTGAGGCGGGGTAATCCGCCCCAGGCGCTCGTCGAGCGTCACGCGCAGCCGGGCGGCGGCCACCTGAACCCGGTGCTTGGCAGGGGTGACCTTCCTGTCCGGCGCAGAGGCGGCATTCGCGCGTGCGTGGGCGTCCCTGTGTTCAGGGGACCCTGCGCTCACGGTCCAGTCACTGTCGTCCCCGCCAGGCACGTACTCCCACGCCGCGTCGAACAGTTCAAGTTCCTCGGCACGGGCCAGCTCACTGCCTGCGAGGACGTTTAAGGTCGCAAGCCCCAAGGCCTTGGTTCCTTCATCCTGATCCAGGGCGCGGTCCAGGGCCCACTGGGTGCGTCGCCACCATTCCGCCCGGCTGTCCGCCTCGGTCTTCTGCCGGAGCGCCTGCTCGTCGGCTTCGCGCTTCTGGTCCAGCGCTATTTTATCCGCTGACGTGCGCTGGGTCAGGGTGCGCCAGTTGATGTAGAAGGCCAGCAGGGCCGCGACCAGGACAGCCAAGGGGCCAAGCCCGGCAAGGATTACCCACCAGTCGGCCGGCCCGGAGTGGACGACGACTTCAAGCGGGCCGGGCGGCGGGGTTGGATTCACGGCTCCAGCTTAGGCCGTCGACGGAGACTTGAAGCATGAGCCCGCGGCCACGACGGCGTCGATCTGCACGCGCGCTCCGAGTGGAAGTCCGGCCACGTGGAGGGTTGTACGCGCAGGGAATGGCTTAGGAAAGCGAAGGGCATAGGCAGCGTTGATGATATGGAAGTCGTCGTAGTCGGTCAGGTAAATGGTGGTGCGCAGGACGTGGGCCAGAGAAAGATGCACATCAGTCAGCAGCGTCTCCAGGTTGCTGAACATAGACTCGCACTGCTCTTCAATCCCCGGGCCGACAAGTCTACCGTCGTCAGGGCTCTGGCCAATGATCCCGGCTGTGTAGGCGGTGTCTCCATGGCGTACGAGATGCGAAAACGGGGCAGGCGACTGATGAAGGTTGGGGCTGAAGTGATGGGCAGACACGATCTCCTCAGCGTTCAGCACAGCCCGCAGGGGCTCAGGGTTTTTTGAAGTCTGGCCTGTTTGCCGATCCGTTATCGGTTCGAGCTCCTGGAACAGCGTCACTTGAAGGCCTGCCGGCGCTGCAAGCCGGGAGTTCAAGGACTGCCAGGGAGTTATCCGCGCGGTGGCGATCAGTTCTGCTCCTGCGTTCACAAGATCTGCTGTTACGGCCGCCGTATCGTCCACTTCGAAGGCTACCCGGAGTCTGGCGCTGGGCTGCCCGTCCGATTCCACCTGGTCGATGAGTTTCACCTGGGCGGGGTTGGACAGCTCAAGCGTCGCCCGCCCGGCATCAAGAATTGTGACGCGCGCGTCCCCCTCTCCCTCGTAGGCCTCTTGCTCGGGGAGGCCGAGGACGTCTCGGTAGAAGGTGAGTGCAGCCTCGTAGTCCTCGGCTTCGACAACGAGGCGGAGCTGGCGGACGGGTGCCTTGGCGTTTTCCGTAGTCATGTTTGTACCGTAGTGCTTTGCTTCCCCCGGAAAGCGGGCCTCGCCTGCGCGGAAACAGAAAAAACCCCTGAAATCCGTGGATTTCAGGGGTTTTCCCATTTGTGCGCGGAGGGGGACTTGAACCCCCACCCCCTTTCGAGGACTAGCACCTCAAGCTAGCGCGTCTGCCATTCCGCCACCCGCGCAGGTGGTAATTCGGAGATCGTTTCCGCCTTTCAGCGTTTCGCTTTTCTCCGAAGCAGCGAGAAAAACTCTAACACGAACTTTCCGAAAACATGGAATCGGGGCTGATGGGTAGGCTGAGGGCACACGAGAACGCAGGTTGTTTGCAGCCTTCCCACTGCCCAAGGAGTTTCTATGTCTGACATCCGTGCCGAGGATGAAGTTGTCCGGATCTGCCAGGAACTCATCCGGATAGATACCTCGAACTACGGTGACGGCTCGGGTCCGGGGGAGCGGGTGGCCGCGGAATACACGGCCGGGCTCATCGAGGAAGTAGGACTCGCAGCCGAGATCTTCGAGTCGGCGCCCGGCCGCGCAAGTGTTGTGACCCGGATGGCCGGTGAGGATCCGTCCGCCAGCGCGTTGGTGGTGCACGGGCACCTCGATGTAGTGCCCGCCTTGCGTGAACAGTGGTCGGTGGATCCCTTTGGCGCGGAGCTCAAAGACGGACTCATCTGGGGCCGCGGAGCCGTGGACATGAAGGACATGGACGCCATGATCCTCGCTGTGATGCGGGATTTGGCCAGATCCGGGCGCAAGCCCAAGCGCGACATTATCTTTGCCTTCTTCGCCGACGAGGAAGCCGGCGGTGAGTACGGCGCCCGCTACGCGGTCGACAAGCGGCCCGAGCTCTTCGAAGGCGCAACCGAAGCCATCTCGGAGGTAGGCGGCTTCTCGGCAACCATCGGCGGGCAGCGCACCTACCTCCTGCAGACGGCTGAGAAGGGCATCTCCTGGCTCCGGCTGGTGGCGCACGGCCGGGCTGGCCACGGCTCCCAGATCAATACGGACAACGCCGTCACCCGGCTGGCTGCGGCGGTAACCCGGATCGGCGAATACAAGTGGCCGATTGAGCTGACGCCCACTACGCGGCAGTTCCTGGACGGCGTGACCGAACTCACGGGCGTGGAATTCGATCCCGATAATCCGGACCGCCTGCTCGACCAGCTCGGCACCGTGGCGCGCTTTGTGGGGGCAACCCTGCAGAACACCACCAATCCCACGCTGCTCAAGGGCGGCTACAAGCACAACGTCATCCCCGAATCGGCTGAGGCCCTGGTGGACTGCCGGACGCTCCCGGGCCAGCAGGACCACGTGCTGGAGGTCGTGCGGGAGCTTGCCGGTTCGGGTGTCGACGTCAGCTACGTTCACAGCGACGTCTCGCTTGAGGTCCCGTTCGCCGGAAACCTGGTGGATTCCATGATCGACGCCCTGCACACCGAGGATCCGGGGGCGAAAGTGCTTCCCTATACGCTCTCCGGCGGCACGGACAACAAATCATTGAGCCGGCTCGGTATCACCGGCTACGGCTTCGCTCCCCTCCAGCTGCCCGATGATCTCGATTTCACCGGGATGTTCCACGGTGTGGACGAGCGGGTTCCGGTGGATTCGCTGAAGTTCGGCGCCCGGGTGCTCAACACGCTCCTCACCAATTACTGAGCCGGCCCGGACATGACTCCCGAGGAAGTCCTGCCGGAGCCCTTGCTCCAGGCCATCCGCGGCCGTGCTGCGGGCTATGACCGGGACAACACCTTCTTCTTTGAAGACCTCGAAGAGCTGACCGCCGCCGGCTACCTCAGGCTCTTTGTGCCGGCGTCCGACGGCGGCCTGGGGCTTGGGCTGGAAGCGGCAGCACAGTGCCAGCGGCGGCTGGCAACGGCGGCCCCGGCCACCGCCCTGGCCATCAACATGCACCTGGTCTGGACCGGCGTCGCCCACGTCCTGGCCGCACGGGGCGACCATTCCCTTGGCTTCGTCCTGCAGGAGACCGCCCAGGGCGAGATCTTCGCCTTCGGCAATTCCGAAGCCGGCAACGATTCGGTACTTTTTGATTCCAGAACGGCAGCCGTTCCCCTGCCGGGCGGGGCGTACAGCTTCACGGGTACTAAGATCTTCACGAGTCTTTCGCCCGCCTGGACCCGGCTGGGAATCTTCGGCAAGGACGGCCAGGCAAGGGACGGCGAAGGGGAGCTGGTGCACGGGTTCATCACCCGGGAGGCCGCGGGCTACGTCATCCTGGATGACTGGAACACGCTGGGCATGCGGGCCAGCCAGTCGAACACCACCGTCCTGGACGGCGTCGAGGTCCCGCCGGAGAGGATCTTCCGCAAACTCCCAGTGGGACCTAACGCCGATCCGCTGATTTTTGCCATCTTCGCGTGCTTCGAGACATTGCTGGCTGCCGTGTACACCGGCATTGGCGAACGTGCCCTGAACCTGGGCGTTGAGGCCGTTAAGCGCCGCACGTCCTTCAAGAACGCCGGCCGCAGCTATGCGCAGGATCCGGATATCCGCTGGAAGATCGCGGAGGCCGCCATGGCCATGGATAACCTCTACCCCCAGCTGCTGACCGTCAGCCGCGATGTGGATGCGCTCGTTGAGCACGGGCCGCAATGGTTTCCCAAACTTGTGGGGCTGAAGGTCAATGCAACTGAAACGGCCCGCCGCGTTGTGGACCTGGCCATCAGGGTGAGTGGCGGCTCCAGCTACTTTCGTGGGTCGGAGCTTGAACGCCTGTACCGGGACGTGCTGGCGGGGATGTTCCACCCATCAGACGATGAGTCGGCGCACAACACGGTGGCGAACGCGTGGCTGGGTCCGTTGGAGGACTGAAACAGGCCCCTGGCCCGTTACCCCTACACGGTCCGCTGGCCCGCTAATCCTTATACGGTCCGCTGGACCTGCATCACCCGGCGGCGGAGCCAGAAGCGCCTGCCGCCGCCCAAATACAGCTTGCTGCGTTCCAGCTCCCACTTGCCGTACTCGGAATGCTCCACAAGCCGGCGCCTGGCGTCAGGCAGCGAATCGTCAGGGCTGACCGTCAGAACGAGGTACTCGTACTGCCTAAGAATGTCCCGTTCGCGCTGGACCGAGCTGGTGAGAAAATGTTCCTTCATTGCTCTCCATTTTCGTCCTTTTCCGGCTAACGTGAAGGCATGAGCATCGATCCGCGTGTCGCGCTTCAGTCCTTGACAACCGCCTTGGAAGAACACCTTATAGCAGCATCCAACCGGCGTGGAGATGGCGATCCCGCGGTGGAAGCGGCTTTTTTTGCGGTCGCGGATGCTTTCGAGGTTTATGAAGACGCACTCTACGAGGCTTACAGCGAAGTTACACCCCTTCAGGTCTTCGATGATGAAGAAGACGAGGACGATGAAGCCGGCATCGATGACGACGAGGACCTGGAAATCCTCGAGGACTGAGAACTCCACGCCGCCATTGCGGGCAACGACCTAACGCCGCGGCCCTGAACGGCGTGTCAGCCGGGCAGGGAAACGTCCTCGAGAGCGCGGGCAATTTCGGGCGGCAGCCTGGTCAGTTGGGCCGCCATGATTTCTTTCGCCTGCACGGGAGTCCTGGGCCCCACGATGGCCGTGGCCACGCCATGCTGGGACAACAGCCAGCTCAGCGAGACATCCAGCGGTGTCCGGCCCAGGCCCTTGGCCGCCATGGCCACGGCTTCCACCACGCTGGACGGCAGCGCCTCCAGATACGGCTCTACGTAGGGTGCGGAGTCTGTCCTTGCCGCCCGGGAACCGGCGGGAATGGCGCCGCGGTACTTGCCAGTCAGGACGCCGCGTCCCAGCGGAGCCCAGGCCATCAGTCCCAGGCCGGCATCTTCGACGGCGGGAACCAGTTCCGCTTCCGCCTTTCGCTGCAGGAGCGAATATTCAGCCTGCGCGGCTACGAGCGGAAATCCGGCCACCGCCGCTGCCTTGGCGCTTTGCCACCCGTTGAAGTCGGAGATCCCCGCATAGCGGGCGCGGCCGCTCCGGAGTGCGAATTCAAGCGCGGACAGGGTCTCGTCCAGCGGAACGTTGCCGTCCCATGCCTGGGCAAACCAGATATCCACGTAGTCAGTCCCCAGCCTCGCCAGGCTTGCGTCCAGGCCGGTGAGCATCGCGTTACGTGACGTGTCCACCGTGCGCCGGCCCTCCGACGTCGTCATGCCCGCCTTGGTGGAAATGCAGACTTCGGTGCGGGAGACGACGTCACCCAGGAGGGAGCCGATCATCGCCTCGGCGCGGCCTTCGGAGTAAGACGCCGCGGTATCTATGAGTTTTCCGCCACCATCGATAAATGTCCGCAATATCTCCGAGGCGTCCTGTTCGTCGGTATCGCCGGACCAGGACATGGTGCCGAGGGAAAGGGCGGAGACTCGCAATCCACTGTTGCCGACGTAACGCTGCTGCATAGCTGCAAGCTTACGGGGAATCAACAGTATCCATGACGTAGGGTCTTAGCGTGAACTGGTTTGAGGCGGCCCTGCTGGGCCTAGTGCAGGGACTTACCGAATTTCTACCGATTTCATCGAGCGCGCACCTGCGGATTGTGGGGCAGTTCCTGCCTAACGCATCCGATCCCGGAGCCGCGTTTACCGCCATCACGCAGCTTGGCACCGAAACGGCGGTGGTGATCTACTTCTGGCGCGACATCGTGCGGATCGTCAAGGCTTGGGCGGGATCGCTGACCGGAAGAGTCTCCCGGCAGGACCCGGATGCCCGCATGGGCTGGCTGGTGATCCTGGGCAGCCTCCCCATCATCGTGCTGGGTCTGCTGTTCCAGGACCAGATCGAGTCGGTGCTGAGGAGCCTGTGGCTCGTCGCCACCATGCTGATCGTCTTCGGGCTCTTTCTGGCCGTGGCCGACGCGATCGGAAAGCAGGACCGAGACCTCACACAGCTCACCTACAAACACGGCATTTTGTACGGCTTCGCCCAGGCCCTGGCTCTTATTCCCGGTGTGTCGCGATCCGGCGGCACCATCACCGCGGGTCTCCTGATGGGCTACACACGCGAAGCCGCCGCGCGGTATTCGTTCCTCCTGGCTATCCCGGCTGTGTTCGGCAGCGGCCTTTACCAGCTGTACAAAGTGGTCTCCAAGGAAGGCATTACCGGCCCCTACGGCCTCCCGGAGACGGCGCTGGCCACCGTCATCGCCCTGGTGGTGGGCTACGTGATCATCGGTTGGTTCCTCAAGTTCATTTCCACCCGAAGCTACCGGCTCTTCGTCTGGTACCGGATCTTCCTGGGCCTGGCCCTGTATCTCTTGCTCGGTTTCAATGTCATCAGCGCCTAGCCGTAGGCTTAGGCTGTGAAATCCTGGACCTCCCGCCCTGTCCCTGCGCTGCCCGGCGCCATGCCTGCCATCCGGCTGTTCGACACCGCTATGGGGAGTGAGGTCACGCTCCGGTCCGGGGGAGAGCAATCCATGTACGTCTGCGGGATCACTCCCTACGACGCAACCCACATGGGCCATGCGGCCAGCTACGTGGCCTTTGATCTGCTGAACAGGGCCTGGCGTGACGCCGGCCAGCAGGTTTCCTACGTCCAGAACGTCACCGACGTCGACGACCCCCTGCTGGAGCGCGCGACTGCCACCGGTGTGGACTGGCGGGACCTGGCCGCGAGCCAGATTGAACTCTTCCAGACCGACATGGAGGCCCTGAACGTCCTCTCGCCGGACCACTATGTGGGTGCCGTTGAATCAGTTGACATCATTGTTCCGGCCATCGAACGGCTGGTCCGGCTAGGGCTGGCCTACCGCGTCCCTGGTACGGCAGGGGAGCCCGACGGCGACGTCTACTACGACGTCGAAGCTGCCGGCAAGCAGTCGGTCGCGCCGGACGCCTGGACCCTTGGCTCGATATCGCGCCTCGGTGAAGCCGAAATGCTGGAACTGTTCGCCGAACGCGGCGGAGACCCGGGCCGGGCCGGCAAGCGGCAGGCCCTGGACCCCCTGCTCTGGCGGGTTGCCCGTGACGGCGAGCCCAGCTGGCCGGGCGGCGAGCTGGGCCAGGGCAGGCCTGGCTGGCACATCGAATGCACGGTCATCGCCCAGCGCTACCTGCCGGCTCCCTTCACTGTCCAGGGCGGCGGCTCTGACCTCATCTTCCCGCACCACGAGATGGGCGCCGGTCACGCCTATTCCCTCGCCGAAGTGCCGCTGGCCCACCACTATGCCCACGCCGGCATGGTGGGCCTGGACGGCGAAAAGATGAGCAAGTCCAAGGGCAACCTGGTCCTGGTGTCCAAACTTCGGGCCGAGGGAGAAGATCCGGCAGCCATCCGCCTGGCCATCCTGGCCCACCATTACCGTTCAGACTGGTCCTGGACCGCTGACGGCTTTGAGGCCGCGAAGGACCGGCTGGCGGCGTGGCGCAGCGCCCTCGCCACTGCCCCGGAAGGATCGGCGTCCGGCCTGATCGCAGAAATGCGGTCCGCCCTTGCATCTGACCTGAACGCACCTGCCGCCCTGGAAGCTGTTGACCGCTGGGCTGCCTCGGCGGACTCCGCCGCGGCGGCGGGCAGCCAGCACGATCAGGCCCTAGTCAGGGACGCCCTGGACGCGTTGCTCGGCGTCGTACTTTAGGGCTTGTCCCGGCCCCGACGCTTGAGATAGCGCTCAAACTCCCGCGCGATGGATTCACCGCTCGCCTCCGGAAGATCGGCCGTATCTTTTGCCTCCTCCAGCTGGCGGACGTACGCGGCGATCTCCGGATCCTCGGTAGCCAACTCATCGACGCCGCGCTCCCACGCAGCTGCCTCTTCCGCCAGTTCGTGCGTGTCCAGCGGGACCTGGATCAATTCCTCGACCCGGTGCAGGAGAGCCAGCTGCGCCTTGGGTGACGGGGCCTGGGCCACGTAATGCGGGACGGCTGCCCAGAGGGAAACAGTAGGAAGGCCCGCCAGGAGGGACACTTCGGACAGTACTCCGACGATGCCGACGGGACCTTCATACTGGGATGCTTCAAGGTTGAGGCGTTCCCGCAACACAGCGTCGTCAGAGGAGGTGCTGACCGGAATCGGCCTGCTGTGCGGAACGTCTGCCAGAAGGGCCCCCACCAGGACCACGTAGTCCACCTTCAGCGCTTCGGCGTGGACCAGCAGTTCCGCCGTATAGGCCCGCCACTTGTAGGACGGCTCAATGCCCTGGACGAAAATGACGTCCACGTTCGAATCCGGCGCACTGGCCTTGTAGATCCGTGTGGAGGGCCACTTGATCTTGCGTTCCCCCGAGGCGTTCCTGCGGACCGTAGGACGCGTGAACTGGAAATCGTAGTATTCGTCGGCGTCAATGGACGCGACCTTCTTGCCGCCCCAAACCCTGTTCAGGTAGCGCAAGGAATCACTGGCGGCTTCGCCGGCATCGTTCCAGCCTTCAAATGCGGCCAGCATCACAGTAATGCGCTCCCCGTCCGCCACTGGCAGCAGGAACTGCTCCGGTTCAGGTGCGGCACCCGGTTCCGCGGTGTCTCCGTCGAAGCTATTCATCTCATCACCCTACGTCCAAGAACCGGCGCGACGCATTGAATGAAGGGCCAAAAAGTGCGCCGGGGCGCGCACGCGCCCGAAGGCAATGCTGATATTCGCCGAGGGCGTATCCACCGGCTGGCGTTCAGGTACGCCCCGTAGACTGGGAACATGCGATCCCTACCCTCCGTTTCCCCGCTCAGAGCCGTTCTTTGGGATATGGACGGCACCATTGTGGACACTGAACGCTACTGGATTGCCGCGGAGCACGCCCTTGTGGAAGCGCATGGCGGCACCTGGTCACACAGGCAGGCCATGCAGCTAGTGGGTCAGTCGCTGACGTATTCGGCCGGAATCCTGCAGGCAGCCGGTGTCCGGCTGGAGCGCCGGGAGATCATCGACACCCTAACCTCTGAGGTCATCAGGAGCGTCCGGCACTCTGTTCCCTGGCGTCCCGGGGCGCGGGAACTGCTGGATGACCTGCACGTCGCCGGAGTACGATGCGCGCTGGTGACCATGTCGGAGGAGCCGTTGGCCCGCGAAATTGTCGCGAGCCTGCCTAAGCCTTACTTCGAGTTCCTGGTCACGGGGGACACCGTCACCCAGGGCAAGCCGCACCCGGAAGCATACCTGAAGGCAGTGGAGCTGCTTCAGGAAGCGGACCCGGACCTGACCGTGGATCACTGCGTCGCCCTGGAGGACTCCGCGCCGGGAGTGGCTGCTGCTGTGGCCTCGGGCGTCGCCACCGTCGCCATTCCGCACATTGTCCCGATCCCCGACGATCCCAGGCACACCACCTGGGAATCCCTGGCCGGCCGCACCGTTTCCGAGCTGGAGGCCATCGCCGCGGGCAGCCTGGCCGCCGCGGCGGCTGGATCTGCAATGCTCGTGACGGGGAGCCCGTCATGAGTTCCGCGCCCGCCCCCGCCCGCCGCGAAGGAATACCGCTCGGCAGGATCGCCGGAATCCCGGTCATTCTGGCCTACTCGTGGTTTGTGATCGCCGCCTTTACCGTCATTGTCTACGGGCCCCTGCTGTTGGAGCAGAATCCGGTGTTGGGCATTTCCGCTTACTACATGGCGTTCGCGTACGCCCTGCTGCTCCTGATCTCGGTCCTGGTCCACGAACTGGCGCACGCCCTCACGGCCAAGATCTACGGCTGGCCCACGCAGAAGATCGTGCTGAATCTCTGGGGCGGCCACACCCAGTTTGAGAATTTCACGGCGACGCCGGCGCGTTCGGTAATCGTGGCGCTGGCAGGGCCGGCTGCCAACCTGGTCCTCGCCGGCGGCGCCTGGGTGGTCCTCTCCACCACCAGCATGGGCACCGTGGCCGAAATACTCACGAACATCTTTATGTGGGCCAACTTCGTCATCGGCATCTTCAATGTTCTGCCCGGACTCCCGCTGGACGGGGGCAGGATCGTTGAGTCGGCCGTCTGGAAAGCAACCGGGAGCCAGGCCAAAGGCACCGTCGCCGCCGGCTGGGCCGGCCGCGTCATCGTGGTGGCGCTGGGCTTCTGGTTCATTGCCCGGCCGTTGCTGGCCGGTGAGACACCAGATATCAGCCTCCTGATGATCACCGTCCTCGTTGGCGGCTTCCTCTGGATGGGTGCCAGCGCCGCAATCCAACAGGGCACCCTGCGCGGAAGGATGCATCTGGTCAGCGCCGCTGCCCTGGCGGCTCCCGCCGTCGGTATTCCGGCCACCGCGGTGGTGGCGGACATCCGCAGGCTGTCACCGAACGGTTCCCGCGCCGTTGTGGTCTGCGGGCCGGATGGACGCCCGCAGGGTGTTGTGGATCCCGGTGCCCTCGCCGCGGTTCCTGACTACGCCGCCGGCTCCACGCCTGCCACGGCAGTGTCCTATGCCCTCGCGGCGGGAGCCTACGTACCTGAGTCGTCCCAGGGGCAGGAACTGATCCAGTACCTTTCCCAGCTGGACGGTCACGAATATGCCGTGGTGGACCATCACGGCACGGTCACCGGCCTTCTGGCGCAGAACGTGGTGGTGGCCGCCATCACCGGCAAGGCTGACCCGTCAAATAGGCATCCTCAGGGTCAAAGCCGGTAGAGTTACGTGCCGGCCGTGCATTGCCGCCGCGTGGCCGCCCGGAGGCCTGCGCCACACCCGGCGGACCTATTTCGATGCGTGGCCCCACAGTTTTACAGGAGCGAGGAAGAATCCATGAGCAGCGAAACTGCCGCCGAAGCCGCAGCACCAACCACCACCGGTGTTGCCGCCAATGGCACCCAGCCGGTGGGAGCTGCCCGCCGACGCGGGCCTTTCCGTGAAGGCGAACGGGTCCAGCTGACCGACGAGCGCGGCCGCATGAACACGATCTCTCTTGAAAGCGGCGGCGCCTTCCACACGCACCGCGGCTTCCTGAACCACGACGAGATCATCGGAAAAGCAGATGGCTCAGTCGTCGTGAACAACGTCGGCCAGCAGTACCAGACGCTGCGCCCGCTCCTCTCGGACTTTGTCCTTTCCATGCCGCGTGGCGCCGCCGTGGTCTACCCGAAGGACGCCGGCCAGATCGTCACCATGGCCGATATCTTCCCCGGCGCCAGGGTTGTTGAAGCCGGCGTTGGCTCCGGAGCGCTGTCCATCTCGCTGCTCCGGGCCGTTGGCGACAACGGCTACCTCCACTCCTTCGAGCGCCGTGAGGAATTTGCGGACATCGCCCGTGGGAATGTGGAAACCATCTTTGGCGGCCCGCACCCGGCGTGGAGGATCTCCCTGGGCGACTTCCAGGAGGAAGTAGTCCGCAGCGAGGCACCCGGATCCGTGGACCGTGTCGTGCTGGACATGCTGGCTCCCTGGGAGTGCCTTGATGCCGTCGCCACTGTCCTCGCACCCGGCGGCGTCTGGATCAACTACGTTGCCACGGTCACCCAGCTCTCCCGGACCGCGGAGGCCATCAGGGCTGATGGCCGCTTCACCGAACCCGACGCCTGGGAGTCCATGGTCCGCGGGTGGCACCTTGAGGGCCTGGCTGTCCGTCCGGACCACCGCATGGTGGCCCACACCGGCTTCCTGCTGGTCACCCGCCGGCTTGCCGACGGCGTCACCGGCATCTCCGTCAAGCGCCGTCCCTCCAAGACTGGCTTCAACGAAGAAGATGTCAACGCCTGGACACCCGGTGCCGTCGGCGAACGCCTCGTCTCGGACAAGAAGCTGCGCCGGGCCGCGCGCGATGCCATTGCCGGAACCAACGTCAAGGACGAACCGGAGATCACGAACTAGTCCACATTTCGGGAGTCTCCAGCAGTACCTGCCAACTTGGGGCTAAGGTCTTAAGAAGAAGAGCAGGAAGGGGCTGATGCACCATGGAGACGCCGAATCAGGACTCCGGACGTACACCGGCGGAGCAGTCGGCCGCCAACGAGCTGACGGCTGCGGAGCGGCAGGCCAATGTCCTCCGCGACAAGCTCAGGCACATTGACCGCCAGCTTGCGGCCGCCACGCAGAACAACGCGAAGCTGGTCAGCATGCTGGAAGCGGCCAAGGCCGAGATTCTGCGGCTGAAAAATGCCCTGGACCAGGAGGGCCAGCCCCCGTACAGCTTCGGCACCGTCCTGCAGCTCAATCCCAGGCGGCTGCCGGCAGCGGGCAATAGCGGCCAAGCTGCCACCGAGGAATCGGTGGACATTTTCAACGCCGGCCGGAAGATGCGGGTGGGCATCAGCCCCCTGGTCAACATCAGCCAACTGGCGGTCGGCCAGGAGGTCCTCCTCAACGAGGCATTGCTGGTTGTTGCCGGCCTCGGCTATGAACGCGCCGGTGAACTCGCCACCCTTAAGGAAATGCTCGGAACGGACCGCGCACTGGTGGTGGGGCGGGCGGACGAGGAACGTGTCATCAGGCTCTCCGGAGCCCTGCTCACCGAAAAGCTCAGGGTGGGGGACGCACTGTCCATCGACTCGCGCACCGGTTACGCCCTCGAAAAAGTGCCCCGCTCCGAAGTGGAGAACCTGGTCCTCGAAGAAGTCCCCGACATCACCTACGAGGACATCGGCGGCCTCGGTCCGCAGATCGAGCAGATCCGGGACGCAGTGGAACTGCCGTTCCTGCACCCGGACCTCTACCGCGAGCATGGGCTGAAAGCCCCGAAGGGCATCCTGCTGTACGGTCCGCCAGGGTGCGGCAAGACCCTGATTGCGAAGGCTGTTGCCAACTCCCTCGCCGCCCGTGCCGCGGAACGGTCCGGCAATGTGGACCTGAAGAGCTATTTCCTCAACATCAAGGGTCCGGAGCTTCTGGACAAGTACGTGGGCGAGACAGAGCGCCACATCCGCCTGATTTTCTCCCGGGCCCGCGAGAAGGCCTCGGACGGCAGCCCCGTAGTGGTCTTCTTTGACGAAATGGATTCGCTGTTCCGTACACGTGGAACCGGGATCTCCTCCGACGTCGAGACCACCATCGTCCCGCAGCTGCTGAGTGAGATCGACGGCGTGGAGCGGCTGGACAACGTCATTGTGATCGGTGCATCCAACCGCGAGGACATGATCGACCCCGCCATCCTCCGCCCCGGTCGCCTGGACGTGAAAGTCAAAATCCAGCGCCCCGACGCAGAGGCCGCGGCCGATATCTTCAACAAATACATCACGACGGACCTGCCGTTCCACGAGTCCGACCTCGCCGAACACGACGGCGACGTCCAGGCGACAGTGGACGCCATGGTCCAGCGGACGGTTGAAGCCATGTACTCCACGGAGAAGTCCAACGAGTACCTGGAAGTCACCTACGCCAACGGCGATACGGAAATGCTCTACTTCAAGGACTTCAATTCGGGCGCCGTAGTCCAGAACGTTGTGGACCGGGCCAAGAAGTACGCCATCAAGGATCTCCTGACACTGCACCAGAAGGGTCTTCGGATCGAGCACCTGCTGCGTGCCGTGGTGGATGAATTCCGCGAGCACGAGGACATGCCCAACACCACCAACCCGGACGACTGGGCGCGGATCTCAGGCAAGAAGGGCGAACGGATCACCTACATCCGCACCATCGTGCAGGGTAAGGCAGGCCAGGAGCCCGGCAAGTCCATCGAAACGATGCCGAACACGGGACAGTACCTGTGACGGCAGCCCCGGAACGCGCCGGCGGGGGAGGGCTCCCGGCCGGCGGGGCCATGCGCGTCATGGGGGCGGAAACGGAATACGGCATCCACGCCCCGTCCGCGCCCGGAGCAAACGCCACAATGATGTCCGCCCGGGTTGTCCAGGCTTATGCCCAGGTGACGCGGCAAAGGGCGGCCGGAGGAGCAGAAACCCGTTGGGATTACACAGACGAGGAGCCCCTCCACGACGCCCGTGGCTGGACCCTGGAAAGGGCCTCGGCCCACCCCAGCCAGCTGACAGACCAGCCGCCGGTACTCGACGCCGAAGCGGTGGCGCTTGCTTACGGCCGCGAGGAATTGGAACTGGACGGCGAGGACGAGTCCGGCAGCCTCCTGATGAACATGGTCCTGGGCAACGGAGCCCGCTTGTACGTTGATCATGCCCACCCGGAGTACTCCAGTGCCGAGGTGACCAACCCCCGCGATGCGGTGATCTGGGATGCAGCCGGGGACCTCGTCGCGCTGGCGGCCGTCCGCCGCCTCGCCGCGGATCCCGAGCTCCCTCCGGTCAACCTGTACAAAAACAATACGGACAACAAATCCGTCTCCTACGGCTCCCACGAGAACTACCTCATGCCACGCTCGGTACCCTTCGGGGACATCGTGCGGGGGCTGACGCCGTTCTTCGTCACGCGGCAGATCATCTGCGGCGCCGGGCGGGTAGGCCTGGGGCAGGACAGCTCCACGCCCGGGTACCAGATCAGCCAGCGCGCAGACTTCTTCGAGGCGGAGGTGGGCCTGGAAACCACCATCCGGCGTCCCATCATCAACACCCGGGATGAGCCGCACGCCACCGCCGACAAATACCGGCGCCTGCATGTGATCATCGGGGACGCCAACCTGAGCCAATCCTCGAACTACCTCAAGTTCGGCACCACTGCCATGGTCCTGAGCCTGATCGAGGCCGGGCTGGCGCCCAAAGTGGAGGTCCACGAACCCGTCGCAGCCCTCCAGACAGTCAGCCACGATACGTCGCTGACAGCCAAACTCAGGCTGCTGGACGGGCGCCGCGTGACGGCCCTGGACCTGCAATGGATCTACCACGAGGCGGCGGCCAAGCTGGCGCAGGACACCGGCGTTGCCGATGCCGTGGACGGGGACGGCCATACACATCAGGTGCTGGAGCGCTGGGCTGCCACGCTGACCCAGCTCGATTCCGACAGGAACGCGGCGGCCACCTCCGTGGAGTGGTTGGCCAAGCTCTCCCTCCTTGAGGGTTACCGGAACCGCGACGACCTTGCCTGGGGTGACGCTAGGCTCGGCCTCGTGGACCTCCAGTGGGCAGACATCAGGCCGGAGAAGGGACTGTACTACCGGTTCCTGGCACGGAACCGCATGCAGCGGATCGTCGACGACGGAGCCATCGCCGCAGCGATGACCGAACCGCCGTCGGACACTCGTGCCTTCTTCCGCGGACGTTGCATCAGCAGCTTCGGCAAAGACGTGGTGGGGGCCAGCTGGGACTCGGTCATCTTCGACGTTCCGGGCTACGGCCGGCTTCAGCGCGTGCCAACCCGGGAACCCCTGCGCGGCACCAAAGCCCTCACGGGAGGGCTCTTTGCCCGCCACCGGACGGCCGGTCCGTTCCTCGCCGAACTTTTGGGGCATAACACCGCTCCGCCTGCGGCGTAAACCGCGCCGTCGGGCGGACAGCGTGGCAATATGGGCGTATCAGCAGATCCGCCCGGATCCGAGGATTGTAGAGGAGAGATCACCATGGCAGGCCAGGAGCAGCAGAAGCCACAATCACACGACAGCCAGGTTGAGGACGAGATCCCGGAGGCGCCTCCGGCAGCCCCGGAAGCCCAGGCATCGGCCGCCACGCAGGGCGTCGACGACCTCCTGGATGAAATCGACGGAGTCCTGGAATCCAACGCCGAGGAGTTCGTCCGCGCCTTCGTCCAAAAGGGCGGCCAGTAACCCGGATCCGGATGGGTGGCGGAAGCCGCGTCCGGCCGGAATCTGTACCGCCGTTGAAGGACCACGTACAAGGAGTGCATCAGTGCAGGAAACAACCGCCAACCAGGTAGCCGGCAACGCGACATCCTCATTCACCGAGCATCTGCAGCGCGACCGGCCGGACCTGCTTCCGTACAACCGTGCCATGCCTGCTGCAGCGGCGGCCACAGCTCCGCTGCAGGTACCCCATGCCACCACGATCGTGGCAATGAGCTATGGCGGCGGCGTCCTGATGGCCGGGGACAGGCGGGCCACCATGGGCAACGTCATTGCCAGCCGGCACATCGAAAAGGTGTTCCCGGCCGACAGGTATTCAGTGCTGGGGATCGCCGGCACTGCCGGCATCGCGATTGACCTGACGCGGCTCTTCCAGGTGGAGCTGGAGCACTACGAAAAGATCGAGGGCACCCTGCTGAGCCTCGACGGCAAAGCCAATCGGCTGGGGGCCATGATCCGCGGGAACCTGCCGATGGCCCTGCAGGGACTCGCCGTCGTGCCGCTGTTCGCCGGCTTCGACACAACTGCCGGCGTGGGCCGGCTCTTCTCCTACGACGTCACCGGCGGCAGGTACGAGGAACGCGAGCACCACACGGTCGGCTCCGGTTCCGTTTTTGCCCGCGGCGCGCTGAAGAAGCTCTGGCGGCCCAACCTGGCCGAAGCCGAGGCAGTCTCCGTGGCGGTCGAGTCCCTTTACGACGCGGCCGACGACGACTCCGCCACAGGTGGTCCAGATCCCGTCCGTCAATTGTGGCCGGTGGTGTACACCGTGAACAGGGATGGCGCGCGGCGGATCCCCGAATCCGAGCTCGCCGCTGTGGCGGGCAGGATTATCGAAGCCAGGTCCGCCGAACGGCGGGAGGCCTAAGATGACGCAGCAGTTCTATGTCTCGCCTGAACAACTGATGAAGGACCGTGCGGACTTCGCACGGAAAGGCATCGCCCGCGGCAGGTCCGTGGTGGTCATCAGCTGCCAGGACGGTATTGCTTTAGTCGCTGAGAACCCCTCACCCTCACTGCATAAGATCGGCGAGATCTACGACAAAATCGCGTTTGCTGCCGTCGGCAAGTACAACGAATTCGAAAGCCTGCGCCAGGCCGGAGTGCGGTACGCCGATGTCCGTGGTTACTCCTACGACCGCGAGGACGTCACCGCACGCGGGCTCGCGAGTGTCTACGCGCAGAGCCTCGGTGCCGTCTTCACCGCAGAACAGAAACCCTTCGAAGTGGAACTGGCCGTCGCCGAGGTTGGCCCCACGCCGGAACAGGACCACCTCTACCGGCTCACCTTCGACGGGTCCATCGCCGACGAGCACGGATTCATCGTGATGGGCGGCCAGGCGGAGCGTGTCTCGGCGGTAATCGCCGAGGGCTGGCGACCGTCGCTGCGTTTCGCAGGTGCTGTCCGCCTGGCTACCCGCGGCCTGTCCAGCGGCCCAGACCCGGCCGCTGAACAGGGCGAAGCGGGAGGAACTCTTCCCGCCAAGGCCGTGGAGGTTGCCGTGCTGGACAGGCAGTCGGAGACCTCCCGGGGTTTCCGCAGAGCCTTCCGGCGGCTCAACGATTCTGATATCACGGCGCTGCTTGCTGAGGAGGACTGAGATGGACAAGAGAATCTTCGGTATCGAGACCGAGTTCGGAATCTCGTATTCGAGCCCCGATTCTAGGCCGTTGGCCCCGGAAGAAGTGGCCCGGTACCTGTTCCGCAAGGTGGTCAGCTGGGGTCGGTCATCCAACGTGTTCCTGACCAACGGCTCCCGGTTGTACCTCGACGTCGGCTCACACCCTGAGTACGCCACGGCCGAATGTGATGACCTGGCCCAGCTCATTGCGCACGACCGCGCGGGTGAGCTGATTCTGGACGACCTCGTTGACGAGGCACAGGCAAGGCTGGCCGCGGAAGGATTCAACGGCACGGTCTACCTGTTCAAGAACAACACGGATTCGGCCGGTAACTCCTACGGCAGCCATGAAAACTACCTCATCCCGCGCCGCGGCGAATTCTCCCGGCTCGCGGAGATCCTGATCCCGTTCCTGGTGACCCGCCAGCTGATCGCCGGCGCAGGGAAAATCCTGAAGACTCCGCACGGGGCGACGTACGCGTTTTCCCAGCGGGCAGACCACATCTGGGAGGGTGTCTCCTCGGCAACCACGCGGTCACGGCCCATCATCAACACCCGCGATGAACCGCACGCCGACGCCGAATTCTTCCGCCGGCTCCATGTCATTGTGGGCGACTCCAACATGTCCGAAACCACGGCCCTGCTCAAGGTCGGCACCGTGGACCTCATCCTGCGCATGATTGAGGCGGGAGTGATCATGCGCGACATGAGGATGGAAAACCCCATCCGCAGCATCCGCGAGATTTCCCACGACCTCAGTGGAAGGGCGCTGGTCCGTCTGGCCAACGGTCGCCAGCTCACGGCCCTGGAGATCCAGCAGGAGTACCTCACCAAGGTCACGGCCTTTGTTCAGGAGCAAGGGGCCCACAATCCCCACGTACCGTTCATCCTTGATCTTTGGCAACGGACCCTGAACGCCATCGAGAGCGGTGACACCAGCGCGATCGACACGGAAATCGACTGGGCCATCAAGAAAAAACTGATGGACAACTACCGGCAGCGGCACGGCCTGGGCCTGGACGCGCCCAGGATTGCCCAGCTGGATCTTACGTACCATGACATTTCGCGGAGCCGCGGGCTGTACTACATCCTGCAGTCCCGCGGTGCGGTTCGGCGGGTTGTGGACGATACCGTGATCAAAGACGCTGTGGACGTGCCGCCGCAATCCACGCGGGCCAAGCTAAGGGGCGATTTCGTCCGGCGCGCCCAGGAACTGGGCAGGGATTACACGGTTGATTGGGTGCACCTGAAGCTGAACGACCGCGCGCACCAGACCATCCTGTGCAAGGATCCCTTCCGAAGCGTCGATGAGAGGGTGGATGCCCTGCTGGGCTCTATGGGCTGACGTTCAGGTTCACGGGCTATCCTTGATGGGGCCGTTCCTTGGCCTTGCAGCGGTGCCGGGCGCCTGATTCCGGTTCCGCGTCCACCCTGCCCCGACGAAAGTTCTCTTACGTGCGCCGACTCCTAGCAATCCTGATCCCCGGCCTGCTGCTGCTTACCGCTTGTGGCGGTTCGCCCGCAGCACCGGAACCCACCAGCCAGTCTGCCGGTGACACTGCCAAGTTCGACTCCCTGAAACTGACGGACCACGGGGACAAGAAGGCTCCCGGTGTCGAGTTCTCCAAGCCCCTCGAAGTCACCGAACCCACCATCAAGGTGGTCGCCGAAGGTGACGGTGACCGGGTCAAAGATAACCAGATCGCAAACATCTCCATCCTCGCGCTCAGCGGTGCGGACGGTTCCACGCTGGAGGACACCTTCCCCGGCGAGCCCGAACCACTGCAGCTGAACGAGGAACTGAAGACCGGAAGCCCGGTTATCTACAGTGCGTTTGTTGGCTCCAAAGTTGGCTCGAGCCTTGCCCTGGCCATCCCGGGCCAGGCCGCAACCGCTGAAGGCGCCCCCGCCCAGCCAACGCAGCTTCTCCTGATCAAGGTGCTCTCCACCAAGGACGCACCGCAGACCGTCGCTCCGCTCGCAAAGCCCGAAGGCGAGACTGTCACCCCGCCGGCCGGCCTGCCGACCGTGAAGGACAACGACCAGGGCGTGCCGGAGATCTCCGTTGACGGAATCGCCGCGCCCACAGAACTCGTGTCCCAGGACCTGATCAAGGGCACCGGCGCGGAGGTTAAGGAAACCGACACGTTGACCGTCAACTATGTTGGCGTGAACCTCGTGGGCGGCACTAAATTTGATTCAAGCTTTGACCGCGGCGAGCCGGCGAGCTTCCCGTTGACCGGCGTCATTCCGGGCTGGACCCAGGGACTGGCGGGAAAGACGGTGGGCTCCCGGGTCCTCCTGGTGGTCCCCAAGGACCTCGCGTACGGTGATGCCGGCCAGGGCGAAGCCAAGGGTGACCTTGTCTTCGTTGTGGACATCCTCGGCGTCAAGTAAACAGCAACACATCACCCACCCAAATAATCAAAGGAGCAACCATGTCATTTGGTCAGCGCGATTTCGACCGCCAGAAGCCGGAAATTGACTTCCCGCAAGGCGATGTCCCCACCGAACTGGTTATCACCGACCTCATCGAGGGTGACGGTGCCGAGGCCAAAAAGGGCGACACGGTCTCCACCCACTACGTCGGTGTGGCCTGGTCCACCGGCGAAGAGTTCGACGCTTCCTGGGGCCGCGGCGCCCCGCTGGACTTCCGTGTGGGCGTGGGCCAGGTCATCCAGGGCTGGGACCAGGGCTTGCTGGGCATGAAGGTGGGCGGCCGCCGTCGCCTGGAGATTCCTTCCGAACTGGCGTACGGCTCCCGCGGGGCCGGCGGAGCCATTGGCCCCAACGAAGCGCTGATCTTCGTGGTGGACCTCGTGGGCGTCCGCTGACCGAAGCATCGTAACGCCGGAAGGCGCGGTAACAATCAGGGTTTTGTTTTCCTGTTGGTTGCCGCGCTTTCTGCTTTCCGCGGAGGAGTTTAGTAACGTAGCCAGCGTGTCCGTCTCCCGTACTGAACGCCTGCTGAACCTCCTGATAGCCCTGCTGAACACCAAATACGGCCTGCGCCGGGCAGAGTTGCGGGCGAAGGTCTACCATGACACGTCCGGCAACGACGTGGCCTTCGGCAGGATGTTTGAGCGGGACAAGAATGACCTCCGGCAGTTCGGCTTCGATGTGGAAACCGTCACGGACCTCGGCTGGAGCGAAGATGATCCGGCCACCACCCGCTACCGCATCGGCAAGGAATCGAACCGCCTGCCTGATGTCCAGCTCAGCCCGGGGGAGTGGACCGTCCTCCTCCTGGCGTCCCAGTTGTGGGAGCGTGCCGCCTTGGGAACCGCCGCTGCCAGCGCCCTCCGCAAGCTCCAGGCCTCCGGCACCGTGTCCGACGTCGAACTTCCGGTTGGTGTTCAGCCGCGGATCCGGCCGGCGGGCCAGGCCTTTGATGATGTGGTGGCTGCCATGCACGCCCAGCATCCCGTCAGCTTTCCCTACCTGGCAGGCACCACCGGCAAGGAAGAGCAACGGACGGTGGAGCCGTGGGGCCTCGGCAGCCGCTTCGGCCAGTGGTATCTGACCGGCTACGACCGCTCGCGCAAGGCACCGCGCCACTTCCGGCTCTCCCGGTTCACGGGCCCCGTCACGGTGCTGGAGAAGGAAACCTACCCGGCGCCGCCAAACTTCAATGTCCGCGCAGAACTGGACCGGCTTCCGGAGCTCCCGCTCCGGACCGCCGTCGTGGACGTCCGGGAGGGCCGCCTCCTTGGCCTGCGCCGGCGCGCCACGCCGGTTCCCGAGGGAAGTGCCGGAACGCCCGACGCCGGCTACGAACGGCTGCAGGTCAACTTCAGGGACGCTGAGGTGCTGGCCGAGGAGCTCGCATCCTATGGCCCGGACGCTGTGGCACATGCTCCCGACGAGCTGGTGGCAGCCGTGCGGCACCGGCTGCGCAACGCTGCCGCCTTCTGCGCCGCTCCCAGCCCTGCCTATCTGTTTGCGGACGCACCGCAGGGCCGCACCGTCCGGAAACGCACGTCTGAGGACCAGCTCAAGCGCATGCTGCAGCTGGTGCCGTTCCTGGTCCACAACCAGGGCCTGCATATCCAGGACGTCGCAGCCCGCTTCGGAGTCACGCCCGCGGAGCTGGAAAGCGACCTGCGGATCCTCATCTGCTCCGGCCTTCCCGAGGGATACCCTGACGACCTCCTGGACATCCACTGGGAGGAAGGCCACGTTTACATCACCCAGGACCTGGATCTCAAGAGGCCGGTCCGGTTTACGGTGGACGAGGCCTGCGCGCTGCTGACCGGGCTCGAGACGCTCAACGGGCTTCCCGAACTTGCCGAAGGAGGTGCCCTGGAGTCGGTGACCCTCAAACTGATGGCAGCGGCCGGCGAAGAAGGGCTGCGGGCCGGTTCGCTTGCCGGTCCGGAGGTGGGCCCGTCGGATTCGGCCGTCCTTGACGTTGTCCGTGGTGCAATCCAGGAGCGATCGCAGCTACGGCTCGTGTACTTCTCCGCCCAGCGCGACCAGGTCTCCGTACGGGACGTGGATCCGCTCCGCCTGTATTCCCTGGACAACACCTGGTACTTCGAGGCCTACTGCCATTCGGCCCAGGGGCTGCGGAACTTCAGGCTGGACCGGGTGCAGGAGGTCCACCCGAACGGAAATCCCGCCTCCACGCAGGTCCGGGCCGGGGAAAGCTTTCCGGCCAAGCTCTTCACCCCCAATGATGACGACACCACGGTCCTCGTTCAGCTCACCAGGCAGGGCGCCGGCTTGGCGGACGATTATTACGCCGAACGTGTGGCACCCCTTCCCGACGGCGGCCTTGTAGCCGAGATCCGGTTCGGCAGCACGGCCTGGCTGCCCATGTTCGTGGCCCAGCACGGCGGGGCCGCCCGGATCGTTGAACCGTCCGAGCTGGGGGCGGCAGCGCTGGACTGGATCGAGGCGGCCCTGGCCGGGTACGGCGGCTAGACTCGTCAGCATGCCTTGGTGGTCCTGGATCCTGATCTGGATTGCGCTTATTGCGCTCTCCCTGCTCTTTTATGTCCTCCTGGGCATCCGGCTGTACCGCCAGTTCATGGCGGTAATGAAGGACCTGGGCGCCGCCGGAGCTAAAGTGGCATACCGGGCGCCGGCAGCGGCCACCGTCGACGACGGCTCCCAGCCGCCAGGGTCAACTCCGCCCGGTGCGGCTGTTTTTGCCTCACCGGCCCAGATGCGTCATGATTACGACGCATCCAAGTCATCCCGCCGGGAGGGCCGCCGCCAGAGGCGCGTCCAGCGTAAGCACGATCGGGGCCAGCCCCAGTCACTTCGCGATCTCAATCTCAGTTAGACGTAGGATGTTGTTAGAGGAAAGGATTTCCCGTGGGAAGACTCTTTGATGGCCCGTGGCCAATTGTCATTATCATCGTCGTTGCGCTGCTGCTTTTCGCCGCGCCCAAACTCCCTGCCATGGCCCGCAGCCTTGGCCAGTCCATGCGGATCATCAAGTCCGAGGTCAAGGAAATGAAGAACGACGGCAAAACCGACTCCACCGACACGGCTTCCGGCCCGGTGGAAGGCAAGATCGTTAACCACCCGCCGGCGAAGCCCGGTGAGCCGACCGACGGCACTGACGTTCCGCCGTCGACCCGCGCCTAACCCGAAGTGGCACTGACGCGGGGCCGTAAGTCCAACCCTGAGGGGCGGATGGCTCTTTGGGACCACCTCAAAGAGCTCAAGAACCGGCTGATCAAATCGGCGATTGCTGTGCTGGTTGCCGGCGTGGGCGGCTGGTTCCTTTACGATCCAGTCGTGGCCAGCCTGTCGGACCCGCTGATTTCCATTGCCCGGGATACGGGGCGCACCGCGGTCCTGAACTTTGCGACCATCGCCGATCCTTTTGCCTTCAAGATCCAGATTGCCATCCAGATAGGGCTGGTTATCTCCAGCCCTGTCTGGATCTATCAGGTGTGGGCTTTTATCACCCCGGGCCTGACCAAGAAGGAACGCGGCTACACGCTCGGCTTCATGGCGGCCGCTGTGCCCCTGTTCCTGGCCGGCGTGTTTGTAGCCTGGCTCGTGTTCCCCACCGTGGTCAGGGCGCTGCTACAGTTCACACCCGCCACCGGCGCCAACAACATCTCGGCCACCGACTACCTGACGTTTGCCACGCAGATGTTGCTCATCCTCGGGATCTCTTTCCTGGTCCCCGTGATCCTGGTCGGCATCAACATGGCCGGTGTGATCAGGGGCCGGACCATCCTCAAAGCCTGGCGGATTATCGTCTTCCTGGTCTTTGTCCTGGCGGCACTGGCCGCACCAGGCACGGACGCGCTGTCCATGTTCCTGCTTGCTGCGCCGCTGCTGATTCTGTTCTTCGCGGCGATCGGGCTGTGTATCTTCAACGACAAGCGCCGTGACAAGCGCGTGGCGAAACAGGCTGCTGAGACGGACGCGACAGCCGACATCGCGACGCCCGGCAACGAACTGAAGAACCTGTAGCGCGCGGCGCACTAGGCTTGAGGCATGTCCTCTATTTCCGGGCCACTCTCGCCCTCTGAAAGCTACCGGGCCAGCGCGGAACGCACGGCCGAAGCGGGCACCTACCTCGGCGGGTTTGTCCGCACCCTTGATTTTGAACTTGACGAATTCCAGCGCCTCGCCTGCCGGTCCCTCCAGGACGGCAAGGGAGTGCTGGTGGCTGCCCCCACTGGTGCCGGTAAAACCATCGTGGGCGAATTTGCCATCTATCTCGCTTTGCAACGAAACCTCAAGGCCTTCTACACCACCCCGATCAAGGCTCTGAGCAACCAAAAATTCACGGAACTCTCCGAAAAGTACGGGGCGGAAAACGTCGGTCTGCTTACCGGCGACACCAGCATCAATGGGGACGCCCCCGTGGTGGTCATGACCACGGAAGTCCTCCGGAACATGCTCTACGCGGACTCGGACACTCTGGATGACCTCGGCTTTGTGGTCATGGACGAAGTCCACTACCTCGCGGACCGCTTCCGTGGTGCCGTCTGGGAGGAAGTCATCATCCACCTCCCCAGCGAAGTCCAGGTAGCTTCCCTCAGCGCGACGGTTTCCAACGCAGAAGAATTCGGCGCCTGGCTGGATACCGTGCGCGGCGACACCGACATCATTGTCTCCGAGCACCGCCCGGTTCCCCTGTGGCAGCACGTTATGGTGGGCCGGGACATCGTGGACCTGTTCGCCGGAGAAACCACCTTCGACGAAATCGCGCCGCCCGCGGATGCGGTGACCGGAGCTCCACTACCGGTCCAGGAGCGGCTCACCGCGGCCACCAAAGACGCGGACGGGCCGGGGTTCGAGGTCAATCCGGACCTGCTCAAAATGGCCCGCAGCGAAGGCCAGCAAAGTTTCGCCGGACGCTTCGGTCACGGCGGACGGAGCCAGCGCCGGCAGCACCGGCAACGGACAGAGGACCGCCCCCGGCAGGGGGCCCAGCCCGGCGCCGTCCGGAAGGCCAGCCGTCCCCAAGTGATTGCCAGCCTGGACCGGCAGGACCTGCTGCCCGCCATCACGTTTATCTTCTCGCGGGCAGGCTGCGATGCCGCCGTTGCCCAATGTGTCTCGTCCGGACTCTGGCTGACCACGGAGAAGGAGCAGCAGATCATTGCGCAGCGCGTTGACGAGGCCGGGCAGGACATCCCGTCAGAGGATCTGGACGTCTTGGGATTCTGGACGTGGCGGGACGGACTCCTCCGTGGCTTCGCGGCCCATCATGCCGGCATGCTGCCTACGTTCAAGGAAGTAGTGGAGAAGCTCTTCGTTGAGGGCCTGGTCAAGGCTGTGTTCGCCACCGAAACGCTGGCCCTGGGCGTCAACATGCCGGCCCGCTCCGTGGTCCTGGAGAAGCTCGAGAAGTTCAATGGCGAAGCCCACGTGGACATCACCGCGGGGGAGTACACGCAGCTGACCGGCCGCGCGGGCCGCCGCGGCATCGACGTCGAAGGCCATGCCGTTGTCCTGTGGCAGCCGGGCACGGACCCTGCGGCCGTTGCCGGCCTCGCCTCGCGGCGTACGTATCCGCTGAACTCAAGCTTCCGGCCGACGTACAACATGAGCATCAACCTGTTGGCGCAGTTTGGCCGCGCCCGTGCGCGGGAAATCCTTGAATCCTCCTTCGCGCAGTTCCAGGCCGACCGGTCCGTTGTCGGACTTGCCAAGCAGGTGCGCAGCCGCGAAGAGTCCCTCGCGGGATACGCAAAATCCATGACCTGCCACCTCGGAGACTTCACCGAGTATGCCCGGTTGCGCCGTGAGCTGTCCGACGCCGAGAATGCCACCTCCCGCAGCAAGTCCCGTGCTCATAAGTCGCTGAATGAAGACTCCCTGGCACGGCTGATGCCCGGCGACGTGGTAGACGTCCCGGGCGGGCGGGCGCCCGGACCGGCGATTGTGCTCAGCTCGGACCACAGCGGCAGGGAGCCGCGGCCTGCCATCCTGACGCTCGACAACCAGCTCAGGCGAATCGGCACCGAGGACCTTGAGGGCCCCATCGCGCCCCTGACACGGATCCGCATTCCGAAGTCGTTCAACGCAAAGGTCCCGAAATCCCGGCGTGACCTCGCATCGTCGGCCAGGAATGCACTGCGCGAGAACCGCCCGCCTGCCCCCGGCCGCAGCACCGATTTTGGCATGGGGTCCGTTTTGCCCCATCAGGAGAAACGCATCACGGAGCTTCGCCGGGCGCTCCGGGCCCACCCCTGCCACGGCTGCAGCGAGCGTGAAGACCACGCGCGCTGGTCTGAGCGCTGGTGGAAGCTGCGCCGGGAGACGGATGCCCTGGTCCGGCAGATCCAGGGCCGGACCAACACCATTGCCAAGACCTTCGATCGCGTCTGCGATGTCCTTTCCGCCTACGGCTACCTGGAAGCGGGAGCTGACGGGCGCCTGGCCATCAGCCCGGACGGCCAGCAGCTCCGCCGGATCTACGGCGAGAAGGACCTGCTGATTTCGCAAGCACTACGGCTGGGCGCGCTCAACGACCTGGACGCCGTCGAAGTAGCAGCCCTGGCCAGCGTCCTGGTCTACCAGGCCAAACGCGAGGACAGGGGCCTCCGCCCCCGGATGCCCAGCGTCTCGCTTGAATCGTCCGTGGATGTGGTGGTCCGGGAATGGTCGGCCCTGGAGGACGTGGAAGAGGCGAACAAACTTCCGCTGACTGCCGAACCGGAACTCGGTCTTGTCTGGCCGATGTACAAATGGGCCAAGGGACGCCACCTCCAGGAAGTGCTCAACGGCACGGACCTGGCGGCGGGCGACTTCGTCCGTTGGGTCAAACAGGTCATCGACCTCCTGGACCAGCTCGCCAAGATTCCCGGCCTGGATCCGCGCGTCTCCAGGCTTTGCGCAGAAGCAATATCACTCATCCGCCGCGGCGTCGTGGCCTACTCTTCCGTACTTTGATGTCCCGGCTTTGATGCACCGGCAGCCTGCCTTCTTCCCCCTAGCCCCAGGAGCTTCGCCCGCATGACCACTGAACGTTCCACCACGCCCGCGTCGCACGAGCGGAAAGTGGTCCTGTACCGCAACGGCTCGGTCTACACAGCAGCAGACCCCTTTGCCACCGCCATGCTCGTTGACGGCGACACGGTTGCCTGGGTCGGCTCCGAGCAGGCGGCATCCTCCATCGCCGACAGCTCCATGGAGATCATCGACCTCCATGGAGCCCTCGTAGCGCCGGGGTTTGTTGACTCCCACGTCCACCTCACGGAAACCGGCATCGCACTGGGTTCCCTCCAGCTGGGCGGGATCCGTTCCGCCCGGCAATTACTCGATGCCGTGGCCGCAGCTAAAGGCGACGGCCCCCTGCTGGGTCATGGCTGGGATGAATCCACGTGGGAGGACCCGTCCCTGCCGGCGCCCGAGGAGCTTGAGCAGGCCGCCGGCGGCAGGCCCGTGTTCCTCGCCAGGGTGGATGCGCATTCGGCGTTGGTCTCTTCCTCCTTGGCTGCCGCCGCCGGGCTTGGCGGGCTGGACGGCTACAGCGCGGGTGCACAAGTGAAGCGGGCCGCCCATACAGCGGCCCGCCAGGAAGCACGGCGGCTCCCGGAGGCCAGCCTCCTGGCCTACCAGCGGCGCGCCCTGACCGAAGCGGCCGAAAACGGGTATGTGGCACTGGCGGAGATGGCCGCGCCGCATATCGGCGGAGTTTCCGACCTTCGCCTTGCCGCCGCGTGGAACACGGCGGCCGGAGAGGCCATGCCGGAAATCCTGCCGTACTGGGGCGAACTGGCCACCTCCGAGGAGCAGGCCCGGGCGCTGCTGGACGAACTGGGCGTATCCGTGCGCGGCCTGGCCGGCGACCTGAACATTGACGGTTCCCTCGGCTCCAGGACAGCGGCACTGAGGGCCGGCTACAGCGACGCGGCGGGGGAGCGGGGCAGCCTCTACCTCTCGGCAGAGCAGGCCGGCGCCCATCTGGCGGCCTGCTCGCTGCTGGGCATCCAGGGCGGCTTCCACGTCATCGGCGACGCGGGACTTGATGCCGCGCTGGAGGCACTGGAACTCGCGGCCGCCGAAGTGGGCGAGCAACGGATCCGTGCCGCCGGCCACCGCTTCGAACATGTGGAAGTCGCAGACCCCAAATCAGTGCAACAGCTGGCCCGCTACTCCGTCACCGTCAGCGCCCAGCCACGCTTCGACGCTGACTGGGGGGACGAAGGCGGCATGTATGAGCAGCGCCTGGGGAGCCGGAGCCGCTCCATGAACCCGTTTGCCTCGTTCTATGCTGCCGGTGTTCCCATCTGCTTCGGCAGCGACAGCCCGGTGACACCACTGCGCCCGTGGTCCAGCGTGCGTGCCTGCCTGGAACACCACAACCACGCTGAACGGATCTCGGCCCGCGCAGCGTTCATCGGCCACACCCGCGCGGGGTGGCGGGCAGCAAAGTACCACAACCCGATGGCCGGGCAACTGGTTCCCGGCGCACCGGCCAGTTTCGCTGTTTGGGATGTTGAGGAGCTCATGGTCCAGGTGGCGGACGGCCGCGTCCAGTCCTGGAGCACGGATCCGCGTGCCCGCACGCCCCTTCTCCCGGCACTTGATACCGGCGTGGACCCGGTGTGCCTGCAGACCGTGAAGGACGGCGTGGAGCTGCATTCGAGTCCGGCACTGCGCTCATGACCGGACACGCCGGCCAACACCCCCGTAAAGCGCCCTATAATAGGTAGTTGCGCCTGACCGCCAGCTACTCCGCTACGGTTCAGCCGCTCCGACCGCTCCCGTCCAGGAAGGCCCTTTGTGCGCGTCCTCACCATCATTCCTACTTATAACGAGCTGGAATCGCTGCCCAAGACTCTTCAACGCCTCCGCGCAGCCGTACCGGCCTCGGACGTACTGGTGGTGGACGACAACAGCCCGGACGGCACCGGTCAGCTTGCGGACGGCTTTGCCGCCGAGGATGCACAGGTTCACGTCCTGCACCGCAAAGGCAAGGCTGGCCTGGGAGCCGCCTACATTGCCGGGTTCAAATGGGGACTCGAGGCAGGCTACGACGTCCTGGTGGAAATGGATGCGGACGGCTCACACCAGCCCGAACAGCTTCCCCAGCTGCTGGAAGCCGTTGAACAGGGCGCGGACCTTGCCATGGGATCCCGCTGGGTTCCCGGTGGCAGCGTGGTCAACTGGCCGCTGTACCGGCAGGCGATTTCACGCACTGGCAGCACGTACGCCCGGCTGATGCTGGGCCTGAAGATCAAGGACGTCACCGGCGGCTACCGCGCCTTCCGGCGGACCACGCTGGAAAAACTGAACCTCGACCTTGTCGATTCAGTGGGCTACGGCTTCCAGGTTGACTTGGCGTGGCGTGTAGCCAAGCTGGGGCTCAGGATCGAGGAACGCCCCATTACGTTCGTGGAGCGCGAGCTCGGAGCGTCAAAGATGAGCGGCAACATTGTTGTTGAGGCCATGGTCAACGTCACCAGGTGGGGCCTGCAGGCACGCTGGAACAAGCTCACAGGCAAGAAGGATCCGGCACAGGGCTGACCTGCAACGCCGTTAGGACAAAAGATAAGGGCCGGGCCGGCAACGTGATCGGCGGGTTCTAGCGGTCGTTGCAACACCCAGAATTTTTGGGAGTTGCAACGACCGTGTCGTCTTTAACGAAAGAAGCTGCCAGCAGGAGGAAATACACGCCGGAGCAGAAGGTTCAGTTCTTTTCGGTGTTGGACCGGTGTGGGAGT
>NZ_PJIW01000054.1:0-927 GCF_002929755.1 Arthrobacter sp. 4R501
TGGCGCATAGGTTTTAAAAAAGCGATAGGCCCCCATGCATTAGATGCTTGGGGGCCTTCGACAACCTAAACGCTAGACGTTTCAACGGGACGGCAATCCCTCCGCGTCTATACAGCCTCTGGAGGCTTCTTTAATAATGCTACTGGATCACCCCGACATTCAAGCACCACCGGGGACAAACACGCGGTCAGAGACCTTAGAGCGGCGCTCCAAGCCCGTAGGTGACGACGTGGAGCGGAGCGGGAACGGCGGCGCCGGAGAGGCGCCGGAGGCGCCGCCTTGGTATATCGCGAATAAGTCTTCCGCTTCGACTGCAAATGAGTGGCGCAGGAAGAGATTTGAACGGCGTCAACGCTCCTCAGACTGGCTAATTAGAGGCGCAAGGATGGAAGCCGGGTTACCACCTGTTGCGGCTGCTGGTGAGGGTGCCAAAGCTTCTGAGGACGGATGGATTCGCCCTCCGCGTCCTGCTCGGTGTCGTTGGCGTGTTGCTGAGACTGTGGGCGTCCACCATTCCGGGGACTTGGACACTAACGCTCACTTCTCGGGCCTTGAACGCTGCGCCTCAATCTGGGCGGGCCGTGTCTGCTGTGCGGTGGTCGGTGCCGAACGTGCAACTGATATTCAATCGGCAGTTGAGAAGTGGCAGACAGACGAAAATCACCTCGTATTCGTCACCCTGACCATGCGGCACAAGAGAACCGACAAGCTGGCCGTCACCCTGAATGCTGCGCTCAAAGCATGGTCAAAAGTCACCTCCGGTCGCGCATGGGTCAACTTCAAAAATCAGTTCGGCGTTCAAGGATTCGTGCGAGCTGTCGAGGTAACCCTCGGTGAAAATGGTTGGCACCCGCATATTCACGCGCTGCTGTTCACAAACAAGCCAATGACTGCTGACGATCAAGAAGCACTGAGCAGCGCACTTTA
>NZ_PJIW01000056.1:0-921 GCF_002929755.1 Arthrobacter sp. 4R501
CATCCGCCAGGCCAAGCCGCTGGCCCTCAAGGACGCCCTCAGTGAGGTTGAGGTCCTTGCCGAGCTGCGGAAGCTCGCGGCGAAGAACAAGACTGCCGTGCAGATGATCGGCCAGGGCTACTACGACACGGTCACGCCTGCGGTGATCCGGCGGAACATCCTCGAAGCCCCGGCCTGGTACACCGCCTACACCCCGTACCAGCCCGAAATCTCCCAGGGCCGGCTCGAAGCGCTCCTGAACTTCCAGACCATGGTCCAGGACCTGGTGGGCCTGCCCATCGCGAACGCGTCGCTGCTCGATGAAGCCACCGCCGTCGCCGAGGCCGTACTGATGATGCGCCGGGCGAACAAGACCAAGGAGGCCCGCGACGGCAAGACGGTCCTGGATGCCGACTGCCTGCCGCAGACCATCGCCATCGTCAAGGGCCGCGCCGAGGCCCTCGGGTTTGAGGTGGAGGTCGCCGACCTCTCCAAGGGCTTGCCCGACGGCGTTATCAACGGTGTGGTGCTGCAGCAGCCTGGTGTTTCCGGCCGGGTCTTCAACCACGCCGACGTGATCGCGGCTGCCAAGGAACGCGGCGCGCTCGTCACGGTCGCCGCCGACCTGCTGGCGCTGACGCTGATCACCCCGCCCGGGGAGCAGGGCGCGGACATCGCGGTCGGCTCCACCCAGCGTTTTGGTGTGCCGTTGTTCTTCGGCGGCCCGCACGCCGCGTACATGGCGGTGGCGAAGGGCCTGGAACGTTCCATGCCGGGCCGCCTCGTCGGAGTCTCCAAGGACGACGCCGGGACCCCCGCGTACCGCCTGGCGCTGCAGACCCGTGAGCAGCACATCCGCCGCGAGAAGGCCACGTCCAACATCTGCACCGCGCAGGCACTGTTGGCCATCGTCTCCTCGTTCTACGCCGTCTACCACGGCCC